>NZ_JBEYWV010000040.1:0-93718 GCF_040644575.1 Streptomyces sp. NPDC046939 | reverse complement strand
GCCCGGCCGCCACCGCCCCGCCCTCGCAGTCCCCTGCCCAGGAGGTGCCGCCGAGCCCGGCCGCGTACAAGGACGGCGAACCGTTCGCCGTGATGTACATCCCGCGTCTTGGTTTCACGTGGAACAAGCCCGTGCTCGAGAACACGAGGGTCGGAACCCTCAAGAAAGGGCTCGGGCACTACGCGGGCACCGCGCGGCTCGGGCAGAAGGGGAACTTCGCGGTCGCCGGGCACCGGCGCACCTACGGCGACCCGTTCAAGGACTTCCCCAGGCTGCGACCGGGGGACGCCGTGGTCCTGACGGACGGGACGACCTGGTTCACGTACCGCATCGACAAGGGCCCCTTCCGGACGCTCCCCACGGACGTCGCCGTCATCGACCCGGTGCCGCGCCACTCCGGCTACACCGCGCCGGGCCGCTATCTGACGCTCACCACGTGCGATCCCGAGTGGGGACACAGCCACCGGTTGATCGTCTGGGCGCATTTGGATGCCACGGAGCCTGTGGAGGCCGGGAAACCGGAGGCGTTGCGCCGTTAGTCTGGTGTTGTACGGCGACGGCTGAAGCCGTGCGGCGATGGTGTTGAGGGACTGTCGAAGGAGAACGACCGGCATGTACGGCTGGATCTGGCGGCATCTGCCGGGCAACGCGTGGCTGAGGGCGGCGATCTCGCTCGTGCTCGTCCTCGCCGTGGTCTACGTCCTCTTCCAGTACGTGTTCCCGTGGGCCGAGCCGCTGCTGCCCTTCAACGATGTGACGGTGGACGGCCAGTGAGTACGCGAAAGACCCGCATTCTCGTCGTCGACAACTACGACAGCTTCGTCTTCAACCTCGTCCAGTACCTGTACCAGCTGGGCGCCGAGTGCGAGGTGCTGCGCAACGACGAGGTGAGCACGGCGCACGCGCAGGACGGGTTCGACGGCGTCCTGCTGAGCCCCGGACCCGGCGCGCCCGAGCAGGCCGGTGTGTGCATCGAGATGGTGCGGCACTGCGCGGCGACCGGCGTCCCCGTCTTCGGCGTCTGCCTCGGCATGCAGTCGATGCAGGTGGCGTACGGGGGTGTGGTCGGGCGGGCGCCCGAGCTGCTGCACGGCAAGACCTCGCTCGTGCGGCACGACGGCACGGGCGTCTTCGCCGGACTCCCCGACCCGTTCACCGCGACCCGCTACCACTCGCTCGCCGCCGAACCCGGCACCGTACCGGCGGAGTTCGAGGTGACCGCGCGGACCGAGGACGGCATCGTGATGGGGCTGCGCCACCGTGAACTGCCCGTCGAGGGCGTGCAGTTCCATCCGGAGTCCGTCCTGACCGAGCACGGGCACCTGATGCTGGCCAACTGGCTCGCCGAATGCGGGGACAAGGAGGCGGTGGGCCGTTCGGCCGGGCTCGCGCCGGTCGTGGGCAGGGCCTCGGCGTGACCGCGCTGCGCCCCGAACAGGGCGGCGCCGGTGGCTTCGAGGACGCCGTCAGGGGCCTCGACGACCCCCTGAACGACCCGCTGCCGGGTCAGCACCCGTCCCCGTGGTTCCGGGCGGAGAGTGGCCAGGAGACCGGCCCGGCGCAGCAGCCGGAGCAGGAGTGGTACGACCCCGAGGGGTACGCCAAGGACTGGTACGGCGGGGCCCAGGCCGCGCCGCGGGCGCCCGTACGGGACGACGAGACCGTGGCGCTGCGTACGGCCGAGACGCGGCGAATAGGGGATCCTCGGCCCGCTGCCGAGCCGCAGAGGCCGGAACCCGAACCGGAGCCCGCGGCCAGGACCGACACCCCCGTTGCCACCGGTGGCCGTGCTGCGCGCCGGAAGGCCGCCAAGAGGGGCGGCGGCAGGCGTCGGGCGGGAGAGGCCCAGGCGACGGCGGCACCGGCCCAGGAGGGCGACGGGAAGCCGCTGTCACGGGTCGAGGCGCGGCGGGCCGCGAAGGCGGCGAAACCCACGGTCGGCGTCATCGTGAGCCGTGCGGTCGGCGAGGTCTTCATCAGCATCGGTGTGCTGATGCTGCTGTTCGTCACGTACCAGCTGTGGTGGTCGAACATCCGGGCCCACAACCTCGCGGGCAACGCCCGCCACCATCTTGAGGACGACTGGGCCAAGAACAAGGGCGCGGACGAGCCGGGCTCGTTCGAGCCGGGGCAGGGCTTCGCGATTCTCTACATCCCGAAGCTGGACGTCGTGGTGCCTATTGCGGAGGGCATCAGCAAGACGAAGGTGCTCGACAAGGGCATGGTCGGGCACTACGACAAGAACAGCATCCCGACCGCGATGCCTGAGGCGAAGACCGGCAACTTCGCGATCGCCGGCCACCGCAACACCCATGGCGAGCCGTTCCGGTACATCAACCGGCTGAAGCCGGGCGACCCCATCGTGGTCGAGACACGGGACACGTACTACGTCTACAAGATGTCGAGTCTGCTGCCGCAGACGTCGCCGTCGAACACGGCGGTGATCAATCCGATCCCCGCCCAGTCCGGCTTCACCGAGCCGGGCCGCTACATCACGCTGACGACCTGCACCCCGGAATTCACCAGTACGTATCGAATGATCGTCTGGGGCAAGATGGTCGAGGAGCGGCCGCGCAGCAAGGGCAAGCCGGACGCGCTCGTCGGCTAGCCGACGGTGTACAGGGGCATTTCGGCACAGGGACGGGGCACAGGCAGTGGCAGCGACGACCGACCACGAGGAAGCGGCCGAGACGAAGGCCCCCGCGGCACCGCCCCGGCGCGGGCCGGTCGCCCTGGCCGTCAGCTTCTTCGGCGAGCTGCTCATCACCGGCGGTGTGCTGCTCGGCCTGTTCGTCGTCTACTCGCTGTGGTGGACGAACGTGGTGGCCGACCGGGTCGCGCACAAGCAGGCCGACAAGGTCCGCGACCACTGGTCGCAGGCGACCGGCCCCGGCGCCCTGGACACCAAGGACGGCATCGGCTTCCTGCACGTACCGGCGATGGGCAAGGGCGAGGTGCTTGTCGAGAAGGGCACGACGCCCAAGGTTCTCAACGACGGCGTCGCCGGGTACTACACGGAACCCGTGAAGGCCGTACTGCCCACCAGCGGCAAGAACGGCAACTTCTCCCTCGCCGCGCACCGGGACGGCCACGGCGCCAAGTTCCACGACATCGACAAGATCAAGAAGGGCGACGCGATCGTCTACGAGTCCCGCGACAAGTGGTACGTCTACAAGGTGTACGACATCCTCCCGGAGACCTCGAAGTACAACGTGGACGTCATCGACCGGATCCCGAAGGAGTCGGGGAAGAAGAAGGCCGGCCACTACATCACGCTGACGACCTGCACGCCCGTCTACACCTCGCGCTACCGGTACGTGGTCTGGGGCGAGCTGGAGCGGGTCGAGAAGGTCGACAGCGAGCGGACGCCGCCGAAGGAACTGCGCTAGCCGGACGAACGACGGAGCCCCGCCCCCTTTGCGAAGGGGGCGGGGCTCCGTCGTGCGTGGATGCGGTGCCGGGTCAGTCGTCGTTGCCGCGGCCGAAGTTGCCTCCGAAGAAGCCGCCGCCGTTGTTGCCGCCCCCGTTGTCACCGCCGCCGTTGTCACCACCGTTGTCGCCGCCCCCACCGAACGTGGTCAGGGTGACCGTGGTGTTCTTCGGGTCGGCCTGGGTGTTGGGCTGCGGGTCCTGCTGCATCACTCGGGCGTCGTCGCCGCTGTCGCTGCCGTCGGCGAACTGGATGTTCGTGAAGCCGGCGTCCTGGAGCATCTTCTTGGCGTCCTTGACCTTCTGGCCGAGGACCCCCGGAACCGGCTTCTGCACGGGCGCGGGCTTCTTGGCGACCTTCAGCTGGACCGTGGAGCCCGGGTCCGCCGTGGTGCCCGGAGCGAGGTTCTGCTCGAAGACCTTGCCCTCCTCGACCGAACCGTTCTCCACCTCGGTGCAGCTCGCCTTGAGGTTGCTGGCCTGGAGCTGAGAGGTCGCCTGGTCGCAGGTGAGGTTGCCACCGGAGACGTTGGGGACCGTGGTGGTCGCCTTCTCCTTCGCGACGGTCAGGGTGATCGGGGTGCCCTTCTCGACCTTGGTGTCGCCCTCGGGGTCCTGCTTGATGACCTTGCCCGGCGTCCGGTCGGACTCCTGGCTCTCCTTCTTGATGTTGCTGAAGCCCTTGTCGTTGAGCATCTTCTCGGCCTCTTCGTAGGAGAGGCCCTGCACGTCAGGGACCGCCACCTTGGGCGCGCCCGTCGACATCCGCACGGTGATCGTGTCGCCCTTGGCGACCGAGCCGTCCTTCGGGTCCTGCTCGCACACGCGCTTGGCGGGCTGGTCCTCGCACGCCATGCTGTCGCCGCGGACGACCTTCAGGTCGACGTTCTCGGCCTTCTTCTGGGCGCCCTCGAAGGTCTCGCCGACCAGGAGCGGCACATCGACGTCGCCGTCGCCGCCGTCCCCGCTCATCACGTACTTGCCGATGAGGATCGCGCCGACCAGGACGAGGATGCCCGCGACGACCAGGAGGATCGTCGAGGTGCGGTTCTTGCCCTGCTTGCGGCGGTCGGGGCGGTCGTCGTAGCCGTAGCCGCCGTCGTCGGGGTTGACGGGAGGCAGCATCGAGGTGGGCGCCGCGCCGTTCTGCGGGCGCAGCATCGCCGTCTGCTGCTCGCTCCCGTAGCCGTCGCCCGCGCCGTAGCCGACCGCGCCCATGGCGGCGGTGGCGGCGACGGGCTGGCCGTCGAGGCACGCCTCGATGTCGGCGCGCATCTCGTCGGCGGACTGGTAGCGGTAGTCCGGGTCCTTGGTGAGCGCCTTGAGGACGATCGCGTCCATCTCGGGCGTGATCTCGCTGTCGAAGACGCTGGGCGGCTGCGCCTCTTCGCGTACGTGCTGGTAGGCGACGGCCACCGGGGAGTCGCCGACGAACGGCGGACGGACGGTGAGGAGCTCGTAGAGCAGGCAGCCCGTCGAGTACAGGTCGGAGCGGGCGTCGACCTGCTCGCCCTTGGCCTGCTCGGGGGAGAGGTACTGGGCGGTGCCGATGACCGCGGCGGTCTGCGTCATCGTCATGCCGGAGTCGCCCATGGCGCGGGCGATGCCGAAGTCCATGACCTTGACCTGGCCGTTGCGGGTCAGCATCACGTTGGCGGGCTTGATGTCGCGGTGGACGATGCCCGCCCGGTGCGAGTACTCCAGGGCCTGGAGGATGCCGATGGTCATCTCCATGGCGCGCTCGGGCAGCAGCTTGCGGCCGCTGTGCAGGAGCTCGCGGAGCGTCGAGCCGTCGACGTACTCCATCACGATGTACGGGATGGAGACCTGGTCGACGTAGTCCTCACCCGTGTCGTAGACCGCGACGATCGCGGGATGGTTGAGCGAGGCGGCCGACTGGGCCTCCCGGCGGAACCGGGCCTGGAACGACGGGTCGCGTGCGAGGTCCGCCCGCAGCGTCTTCACCGCCACCGTGCGGCCGAGCCGGGTGTCGTGCGCGAGGTAGACCTCGGCCATGCCACCACGGCCGAGCACCTGGCCCAGCTCGTACCGGCCGCCGAGGCGACGCGGCTCTTCCATGGTTACCTACCAGCCCTCTCCGTCGGTCCCGACCGTCCCGTGCGGGGTCGGGCGGTGTGCTGTCCGGGCATACCGTACCCGGCCTGCCCGACGTGACCTGGCCACCACCGTGACCCGTGACAGGACCGGTACCGCCACGTGCGTCTCTGTGAAATCCGGGTGACCGGGGTCACACCCCGGCCGCCCGGATCAGCCCTTCTTGCCGATGACGGCTTCCATCACGCTCTTCGCGATCGGGGCGGCGAGACCACCACCGGAGATGTCCTGCCGGCTGGCCGCGCTGTCCTCGACGACCACGGCGACGGCGACCGGCGAGCCGGAGTCCGTCTTCGCGTACGAGACGAACCAGGCGTACGGCTTCTCGCTGTTGTCGACGCCGTGCTGGGCGGTACCGGTCTTGCCGCCCACGGTGACCCCGGGGATCTTGGCGTTGGTACCGGTGCCGTCGTTGACGACCGTCTCCATCATCGACTGGAGCTTCTGCGCGTTCACCTCGGAGAGCGGCCGGCTCATCTCCTTGGGCTCCGTCTTCTCGATGGTGTCGAGGTTCGGGGCCTTCAGCTCGTCGACCATGTACGGCTGCATGAGCTTGCCGTTGTTCGCGATCGCAGAGGCGACCATGGCCATCTGGAGCGGGGTCGCGGCGGTGTTGTACTGGCCGATGGAGGACAGCGCCGTCTGCGACTGGTTCATGTTGTCGTCGAAGTTCGACGCGTTGGAGCGGACCGGGACGAACTGCTCCTTGTTGAAGCCGAACTTCTCGGCCTCCTCGACCATCGCGTCATTGCCGAGGTCCGAGCCGATCTTGCCGAACACGGTGTTGCAGGAGACCCGGAGGGCGACCCGCAGCGTCGCGTTCTCACAGGGGATGTTGCCCTCGTTCTTCAGCGGCGTCGTGGTGCCCGGCATCGTCCACGGCAGCGGGGTGTCCGTCGGCTTGTCCGGGTCGTACTGACCGCTCTCCAGCGCGGCCGCGGCCGTGACCAGCTTGAACGTCGAACCCGGCGGGTACGTCTCGCGCAGCGCCCGGTTCTGGAGCGGCTTGTCCTTGTCCTTGTCGAGCTTGGAGAAGGTCTGGCTGTCCTTGGTCGAGTTGCCCGCGAAGACCGAGGGGTCGTACGAGGGCGTGGAGGCGAGCGCGAGGATCTTGCCGGTGGACGGCTCGATGGCGGCGACGGCGCCCTTGCCGCGGGTCTTCAGACCGTCGTAGGCGGCCTTCTGCGCCTTGGCGTTGAGGGTGGTCGTGACATTGCCGCCCTCCTTCTTCTTGCCCGTGATCATGTCGAGGGTGCGGCGGAAGAAGAGCCGGTCGTCGTTGCCGGTGAGAATGCCGTCCTCGATGGACTCGAGCTGGGTGGCGCCGACGATCTGCGAGGCGTAACCGGTGACGGGCGCCCACATGGGCCCGTTCTTCCAGGTGCGCTTGTACTTCAGATCGGTGCCGGAGGTCGCCTTGGAGCCGGTGATCGACTTGCCGTCCACGATGATGTCACCGCGCGGCACGGAGTAGCGGGCGATGATGACCCGGCGGTTGTCGTCGTCCGTGGCGAGGGTGTCGGCCTTGACGTACTGGAGCCAGTTGTCGCGGATCAGCAGCGTCAGGATCAGGAGGCCGCAGAAGATCGCGATGCGGCGCAGCGGCTTGTTCACGGGCGGACCACCTGGGTCATCTCGGCGTCGGGGTTGGGCGTGGGGCTGGGCGCGGGCCTGCGCGCGGTGTCGCTGATCCGGATCAGGATGCCGACCAGCGCCCAGTTCGCGATGACGGACGAACCGCCGTACGCGAGGAACGGCATCGTCATACCGGTCAGCGGGATGAGCCCCATGACACCGCCCGCGACGACGAACACCTGCAGGGCGAACGCGCCGGACAGGCCGATGGCGAGCAGCTTGCCGAACGGGTCGCGCGCGGCGAGGGCCGTACGTACGCCGCGCTCCACGATCAGCGCGTAGATCAGCAGGAGCGCCATGATGCCCGCCAGGCCCAGCTCCTCACCGAAGGTGGCGAGGACGAAGTCGGAGTTGGCGGCGAAGCGGATCAGGTCGGAGTGGCCCTGGCCCCAGCCGGTGCCGAGGGTGCCGCCCGAACCGAACGCCCACAGCGCCTGCATGGCCTGCTCGGAGTGGCCCGCGACGCCCTGCCGGCTGAGCAGGTACTCGTGCATCGGGTCGAGCCAGGCGTCGACGCGCTGCTGGATGTGCGGTTCGAAGCTGGCCACGCCGACGGCGCCGACCGCGGACATCAGCAGACCGAACACGATCCAGCTGGTCCGCTCCGTGGCGACGTACAGCATGATGACGAACATTCCGAAGAACAGCAGCGACGTACCCAGGTCGGTCTCAAACACCAGGATGAGGATCGAGATGCCCCACACGACCAGGATCGGGCCGAGGTCGCGGCCGCGCGGCAGGTAGAGCCCCATGAAGCGGCGGCTGGCGAGGGCGAGCGCGTCGCGCTTCACCATCAGGTAGCCGGCGAAGAAGATCGCCAGGACGATCTTCGCGAACTCACCGGGCTGGATGGAGAAGCCGCCGATGTGGATCCAGATCTTCGCGCCGTAGATGTTCTGGCCGAGCCCGGGGACCAGCGGCAGCAGCAGCAGGACGACCGCGCCGAGCATGGAGATGTACGTGTAGCGCTGCAGGACGCGGTGGTCCTTGAGGAACACCAGGACGGCGATGAACAGGGCCATGCCGATCGCCGTGTACATCAACTGCCGGGGCGCGGCGCTGCCCGCCTGTTTGATCGACTGCAGCAGCTTCGACTGGTCGAGACGCCAGATGACGACCAGGCCCAGCCCGTTCAGCAACGTCGCCAGCGGCAGCAGCAGCGGGTCCGCGTACGCCGCGAACTTGCGTACGACGATGTGGGCGACGCCCGCGAGCAGGCCGAGGCCGAGCCCGTAACCGAGCAGGCCCGTGGGGAGCTCCCCGTCGATGGCCAGGCCGACATTGGCGTACGCGAAGACGGGGATGACCACGGCGAACGCGAGGAGCGCCAGCTCGGTGTTGCGCCGGCTGGGCGCGCCGATCGCGCCGATGGTCGACGTATGGGTCGTGGAACTACTACTCATGGCGTGCTGTGGCCCCCAAGGCTTCTACTGCTGCGCGCACGCCTTGGCCAGTTGCTGCTCTTCCTCGGAAAGAGTGGGGCCAGGGGTGGGCGTGGGTGACGGTGACTTCGCCTTGCCGGACGGCGAACGGGACGGGTCGGGCGAGTTCGACGGGTTCGGCGTGGGCGTCTCCCGGTGGAAGGACGCCTTGCGGACCGTTCCGGTGGCGCCCGTGGTCCCGCCGGCCTCGCCCTCGCCGGTCCTCGCGTTGTTCTGCTTCTGGGCCTGCTCCCGCTCGGCCTGCTTCTTGCACGCGCCGGCCTGCGCGGACAGCTCGTCGATCTTCTTCTGGGCGGCCGCCAGGCCACCTTCGGCGATCGTCGCCTCGACCTGCTTCTTCTGGTACGGCGGCAGGTACTTGAGCTCGACCTCGGGATGGTCCTTCTCCACCTTGGACAGGCTCACCCAGGCGAGGTCCTGGTTGATGCCGCGGTAGAGCGCCACGTGGTCGTCCTTGGAACCGACGTAGTACTGCGTCTGGGTCCAGCGGTAACCGCCGTACAGGCCGCCGCCGATGACGGCGAGCGCGAGCACGGTGTAGAGGGATCTCTTGACCCACTTGCGGCCGCGGCGCGGCTTGGTGAAGTCCTCGTCCGTGTACGCGCCGAAGCCCCCCTCGGGCGCGTAGCCGTTCGGGTCGCCGCTGCCGGGCGGGCCGAACTCGCCGCCGCCCTGACCGGGACCCTGGCGCCCCAGACCGGCGGCGCGGCCGGCGGGGGTCTCCATGGCGCCGCCGTCGTGCAACTGGTGCTGGTTCTCGGCGACCGCGCCGACGACCACCGGGGCGTCGGACATCTGGCCCGCGAGGGTGTCGCCGCTGTCGATGTCGAGGACGTCGGCGACGATCACCGTCACGTTGTCGGGGCCGCCGCCGCGCAGGGCCAGCTGGATCAGGTCCTGGACCGTCTCCTGCGGGCCCTGGTAGCTGGCGAGCGTCTCCTCCATCGTCTGGTGCGAGACGACGCCGGACAGGCCGTCGGAGCAGATCAGATAGCGGTCGCCGGCCCGCACCTCACGGATGGAGAGGTCCGGTTCGACGTGGTCGCCACTGCCGAGCGCGCGCATGAGCAGCGAGCGCTGCGGGTGCGTGGTGGCTTCCTCCTCGGTGATGCGGCCCTCGTCGACGAGGCGCTGCACCCACGTGTGGTCCTGCGTGATCTGCGTCAGGACGCCGTCGCGCAGCAGGTACGCGCGCGAGTCGCCGACGTGGACGAGGCCGAGGCGCTGCCCGGTCCACAGCAGGGCGGTCAGGGTCGTCCCCATGCCCTCGAGCTGCGGGTCCTCCTCGACCATCATGCGGAGCTGGTCGTTGGCCCGCTGCACGGCGGTGCCGAGCGACGTCAGGATGTCCGAGCCCGGCACGTCGTCGTCGAGCGCGACGATGGTGGAGATCACCTCGGACGAGGCCACCTCACCGGCGGCCTGGCCCCCCATGCCGTCGGCGATCGCGAGCAGCCGGGGACCGGCGTAGCCCGAGTCCTCGTTGCCCTCGCGGATCATGCCCTTGTGCGATCCGGCGGCGAAGCGCAGTGACAGACTCATGCGCACCTGCCCCGACGGTTCCGACTCCGGGTACATCCGCACGGTGCCCACCCTCCGGTCGGGAGCGGGCCGCTGTCCTGTTCGGGGACCGCCGCGCCGGCTCGCTCGCTCCGCTCGCGCTCATTCATGATGCAGCACTACTTCCGCAGCTCGATGACGGTCTTGCCGATGCGGATCGGTGCGCCCAGCGGGACCGGTGTGGGGGTCGTGAGACGGGTCCGGTCCAGGTACGTGCCGTTGGTGGACCCGAGGTCCTCGACGATCCACTGGCCGTCCCGGTCCGGATAGATCCTGGCGTGCCTGCTGGACGCGTAGTCGTCGTCAAGCACGATCGTGCTGTCGTGCGCGCGGCCGAGCGTGATCGTCTGCCCCTGGAGCGCCACCGTCGTACCCGTGAGGGTGCCTTCGGAGACGACCAGCTTGGTGGGCGCGCCCCGGCGCTGCCGGCCGCCGCCCTGCTGGCGCTGGGGCGCCGGCGGCGTGGCGGCCTGCCGGGCGGTCTGCTGGGAGCGCGTGCTGTCACGGCGCGCGCCGCGCTGGGTGACACGCGTCCCGAACAGGTCGCTGCGGATGACCTGGACGGCCACGATCACGAACAGCCACAGAACGGCCAGGAAACCCAGCCGCATGACCGTCAGGGTCAGCTCTGACATTGCCCCCGCTTCACCCTTCGGCTTGCCGATAAACGATGGTGGTTTGGCCCACGACGATCCGCGAGCCGTCGCGGAGCGTAGCGCGGGTGGTGTGCTGCCCGTCCACCACGATGCCGTTGGTGGACCCGAGATCCTGGATCGTCGAGGGCGTTCCGGTCCGGATCTCGCAGTGCCGGCGCGAGACGCCGGGGTCGTCAATCCGTACGTCTGCTTCGGTGGAACGGCCGAGGACAAGCGTCGGCCGGGAGATCTGGTGCCGGGTGCCGTTGATCTCGATCCAGTGCCGCACGCGCGTGCCGGGCATCGCGCCCGCGCCGGGGCGCTGCGCCGACGCGGCGGGCATGTGGGCAGCCGCCGCGGCCGGGCGCCCGGGCGGCGGCGCCGCGGGCATGGGCGGAGCGGCGGCGGCTGCCGGCGGATAGCTGTAGCCGCCGGGCGCCTGGTTCGGCCTGGGCGCGGTGGGGCGGTCGGGCCGGTCCTGACTGGTGGACGAGGCGAGGGTGCGGCTGCGTACCCGGTACAGACCCGTGTCCAGGTCGTCCGCCTTCTCCAGGTGCACCTTGATGGGGCCCATGAAGGAGTAGCGCTGCTGCTTCGCGTAGTCGCGCACCATGCCGGACAGTTCGTCGCCGAGCTGTCCCGAGTAGGGGCTGAGGCGCTCGTAGTCCGGCGCGCTCAGCTCCACGATGAAGTCGTTGGGGACGACCGTCCGCTCGCGGTTCCAGATCGTCGCGTTGTTGTCGCACTCGCGCTGCAGGGCGCCCGCGATCTCGACGGGCTGGACCTCGGACTTGAAGACTTTGGCGAAGGTGCCGTTGACCAGACCCTCGAGCCGCTGCTCGAACTTCTTCAGGACTCCCATGGGGCACCTCCTCCTTCGTAGCGCTGCCTTCTCGGTACTGCTTACTGATCGTATCCACGCGCCGGGAAAACGGGTGGTTCCCCCTGCTCGCCCGGCCGATGAGTGTCGACGCTCACAGCCTGCTTCGACAGCCCTTCTACGGAGGATCGTAGAGGTGGCCTCGGGACAGTGTCCCGTACGCGGCTGTGGAGACGGCGGGGTACGGGCGAGCCGGGCCCGGGAGGGCCGGGCCGGGGCCGTGCCCGGCGCGGGTCGCATGCGGGGTCGGGGCGTCGTCGGGTGCCTTGTCCAGTGCCGTGTCCGGGGCGTTCTCCGTGCGGGGTCGGTGCCTTGTCCGATGCGGTCGCGTGCGCAGTCGCGTGCGGCTTCCGTGCGGGGTGCGGGGCTGTCGCCGTGCCGGGTTCGGTGCGGGGGTCGGGTGCGGTCCCGGCGCGGTACGCCCTGTCAGGTGCCCGCCAGGGGGGCGGGGAAACGGATGTGAATCCACCCTCCGCAGCGTGCTAATCTTCTGCATGTCGGAAGGCGCTCACCCCGCAAGGGAGAGACCGGAAGACACACCCAATGCGCGGGTGGCGGAATAGGCAGACGCGCTGGATTCAGGTTCCAGTGCCCGAAAGGGCGTGGGGGTTCAACTCCCCCCTCGCGCACAGCGGAAAGCCCCGCAGATCTTCGGATCTGCGGGGCTTTCGCATTGCCCCGGGCGGGGCGCCTCGCCCTGTGGTGTATGTCACCCTCAGGCGGCGAGGCGGGAGGCCAGCTCCTTGCCCTTGGTCTCGGCGGCCTCGAGAGCCGCGGCGCGGGACGTCTCGTAGAGCGGGACCAGCTCGGACATGGCCGGGTTGACCGGAGCCATCGTCAGCTCGGGAACGATGAATTCGAGGTCCATGCCGAGCGCGTCGCGCAGGACCGCCTCCAGGTAGTTCTGCACGTACTCCATGCCCGCGCGCGGGGTGCCCGGCGCGTAGGAGCCGCCGCGGCTGGCGACGACGGTGACCGGCTTGCCCTGCGCGGACGGCGACTCCGTCCCCGCGGTGCGGCCGATCAGGATGATGTTGTCCAGCCACGCCTTGAGCGTCGACGGGATCGTGAAGTTGTACATGGGGGCGCCAATGAGCACGGCGTCCGCCTGCTCCAGCTCCTCGATGAGCCGCACGCGCGCGGCGAAGGCGGCGCTCTGCTCGGGCGTGTGCGTGGCCGGGTCGGCGAAGCCGGCGGTGTGGGAGTCGGCGGTGATGTGGGGCACCGGCTCCGCGCCCAGATCGCGGTAGACGACCGTGCCCTCGGGGTGCTGCTCCTGCCATGCCTTGCGGAACGCGTCCGTGACGGTGCGCGAGGCGGAGGCGGAGCCGGTGAAAACGGACGAATCGATGTGCAGCAGCGTGGCCATGGTGTGTCTCCAACGAGGCTCTAGGGCGGTGGTGCAATTCAGTACGTCACTAGTAATAGCACAGGGACTTACTTTTTCTCACCTCCCTACGGGAGCGACGTACTCTGGACCCATGGCGGGCATCGGCGAAGAGACGAACGGGGCGGGCGCGTCCCCCGGACACCAGGGCTGCACCGGGGTCGACGTCGGGATGACACGTGTCTTCGGGCTGCTCGGGAAGCGGTGGACCGGGCTGATCGTGTCCGTCCTGATGCAGGGGCCCGTCTACTTCGCGGACCTGCGCCGGGCCATCCCCGGCATCAGCGAGCGCATGTTGTCCGACCGGCTGACCGAGCTGTCCACGGCCGGCCTCGTCGTGCGCCAGGTCGACGAGGGCCCGCCGCTGCGGGTCTCCTATCGGCTGACCACGGCGGGCTCGGCGTTGGAGCCGTCGCTGGCGGAGCTTGGGGCGTGGGCGGAGAAGTACCTGGGGGCCGAGGGGGGGACGTGTCCGGAGGAGTTCCGGACGTGAGAGGTCGCCGGGGGCGTCGGGTTCGGCGGGCTCTTGGGGTTCGCCGGGTGTGGACGTGGGGTGTTGTCCACAGCGGGCGCCTTATCCACAGCGGGCGGGTTGTCCACAGGCTCTGACGGGGTTTTCCGGGCGGCGGTACGGTCGTGACCGGTTGCGCAGACGTGGGCGGACGGGATCCGTACGCACGCCGTGGGGCGCGTACGGGTCGGCGTCGGGGGAGGTGGCTGTCATGGCGGTGGGGCGGCAAGGTGGTGCGGCGCAGGCGGTACGGAGGTTGCCGCAGGTGGCCGGGTTCGCGGAGCGGGCCGGGCACGGAGCGGGCCGACGGGAGGAGTCGCCGAAGGCGGCCGGGAAGGCGCTGCGGCAGCGGGTGCCGAGGTCGGCACATGCCGGGTTCGAGGTGAGCGCGGACCGGCCGGACGCGGTGCGGGCCGTCGAGGAGTCCAACCGGGGCCGGATCGCCGAGCTCACACCGATGCGCGTGGGGCGGATGGCCGCGTCGCCCTTCGCCTTCCTGCGGGGCTCCGCCGGGCTGATGGCGCACGACCTCGTGCACACGCCGCTGACCGGCATCGGCGCCCAGATATGCGGCGACGCCCACGCCGGGAACTTCGGTCTGTACGGGGACGCGCGCGGCGGCCTCGTCATCGACCTCAACGACTTCGACGAGACCGTGCACGGCCCCTGGGAGTGGGACCTCAAACGGCTCGCCGCCTCGCTCGTGCTCGCCGGGCGCGAGGCCGGAGCGGACGAGGACGCGTGCCGCACGGCGGCCCACGACGCGGCGGGCGCCTACCGGCGCACGATGCGGCTGCTCGCGAAGTTGCCCGCGCTCGACGCGTGGAACGCCATCGCGGACGAACGGCTCGTCTCGCACACCGACGCGCAGGATCTCGTCGGCACGCTGCGGCGGGTCTCCGAGAAGGCCCGGCACAACACCAGCGGGCGCTTCGCGGCCAGGTCGACGGAGGCGGACGAGGA
Organism: Streptomyces sp. NPDC046939; assembly: GCF_040644575.1. Classification (NCBI taxonomy): domain Bacteria; kingdom Bacillati; phylum Actinomycetota; class Actinomycetes; order Kitasatosporales; family Streptomycetaceae; genus Streptomyces; species Streptomyces sp. NPDC046939. The sequence goes on along the minus strand of NZ_JBEYWV010000040.1, from coordinate 79,161 downwards.
GGGCGGGCGCCGGTTCGTCGACGCGCCGCCGGTACTGCGCCGGATACCCGACGCCGAGGCGGAGGCGGTCGCGGCCTCCCTCGGCGGATACCTGGAGACCGTGTCGCCGGACCGGCTGCCGCTGCTCGGGCGGTACGCGATCCACGACGTGGCGTTCCGCGTCGTCGGCACCGGGAGCGTGGGGACCCGGTCGTACGTGGTGCTGCTCCTGGACCACCGGGGGGAGCCGCTCGTGCTGCAGGTGAAGGAGGCGCGGCCGTCCGCGCTGGTCCCGCATCTGCCGGCGGTCGGGTTCAAACCGCCCGCCGTCGAGCACGAGGGGCGGCGCGTGGTGCTCGGGCAGAAACGGATGCAGGTGGTCAGCGACATCCTGCTCGGCTGGACCACGGTGGGCGAGCGCCCGTACCAGGTGCGGCAGTTCAGGAACCGCAAGGGCAGCGTCGACCCGGCCGAACTCGCCGCCGACCAGATCGACGACTATGCCCGTATGACCGGCGCCCTCCTGGCCCGCGCCCACGCCCACAGCGCCGACCCGCGCCGGATCGCCGGGTACTGCGGCAAGAACGAGCAACTGGACGAGGCGGTGGCCGCGTTCGCGGTGACGTACGCGGACCGCACGGAGGCGGATCACGCGGAGCTGGTGCGGGGGGTTCGGGCTGGGCGGGTTGCGGCGGAGAGCGGGGTTTGAGGGGTTGACGGGGCGGGGCTTGGTGCGGGGTGGTCCGTGGGAGGTGCGGGGTGTCGTTGGGTAGGCCGGTGCTTGGGGCTGGGGTGGGCGCGGGGCGCGGTTGTCGGGGGTGGGTGCCCTAGGCTGGGTGGGTGATGAGCTCGGAGAGCGATGTGGCGGGGCAACCGGAGGAGCAGGCTCGCGAGAGGCCCGAGGAGCGCCTTGAGCGGGCGGTGCGCGCTGCCGAGCAGGCCCTGATCGAGTTCGAGATCGCCGTGGAGACGTTCCGCGTCGAGGTCGAGAACTTCTCACGGCTGCACCACCAGAAGCTCGGCCCGATGTACACGCGCCTCGATGAGCTGGAGGCGCTGATCGCCGAGGCGACGGCGGCGCGGACCGGCGACCCGGAGGATCTGCGCAAGGCCGACGAGGCGCGGGCGCGGGTCATGCCGATGCCGGGCGTCGAGGAGCTGTTCCACGGGTGGATGGACGGGGACGGACTGTTCCCGGAGGCCGCCGCCATGCTGACCGAGCAGCCCGTACGGCCCCCGGAGCGGGTGCGGCCCAGCGACGAGGCCCGCAAGCTCTACCGCGAACTGGTGCGCCAGGCCCACCCGGATCTGGCCCAGGACGAGAAGGAGCGCGGCCGGCGGGACGAGTTCATCGCCCGGGTGAACGCGGCGTACGGGCGCGGAGACGTGGCCCTGCTGGCTGAGCTGGCCGAGGAGTGGGCGGCGGGCCCGGTGCTGCCGGAGCCCGAGCCGACGCCGAGCGAGGAGCTGTACGCCCGCCTGGAGTGGCTGTCGCAGCGCAAGGAGCTGCTTGCCGCGGTGGCGCGGGAGCTGGAGGACAGCGCGATCGGCGCGATGCTGCGCATGGCCCCGGACGACCCGGACGGGCTGCTCGACGAGATCGCCGAGCAGTTGCTGACGCAGGTCGCGGAGCGCGAGGCGGAGCTGGAACGGCTGACCGCGTCCTGAGGCACGTCCTGAGGCGCACGGGAAGCGGGCCTGCCTGCGTGCGGATACAGGTGTGGGGCACGGGGGCCGGGGTCGGTCGGGTAGCGTCGGGGGCATGGTTTTTGGTTCTGGTGTGCCTACGGTCGGTGTCGATGAGCTCAAGGCGGACGACTTCCTCCTCGACGTCCGTGAGGACGACGAGTGGCAGGCGGGCCACGCCGAGGGCGCGCTGCACATCCCGATGAGCGAATTCGTCGCGCGCTACGGCGAGTTGACCGAGGCGGCGCCGCAGGACGGCCGGGTCCACGTGGTGTGCCGGGTCGGTGGACGTTCCGCCCAGGTGACGCAGTACCTGGTGCAGCAGGGCGTCGACGCGGTGAACGTGGACGGCGGCATGCAGGCGTGGGAGGCGGCCGGCCGCCCCGTCGTGGACGACAAGGGGCAGCCGGGCTCGGTCGTCTAAGCCGTCAGCCCAAGGGGCAGCCGGGCTCGGTCGTCTAAGCCCTAAGGCCCTCAGCCCAGGAGCCAGCCGGGCTTCGGTCGTTTGAGCCCTCAGCCCAGGGAGTGCGTGGCCAGGAGGTCGCCGAGCGCCTCCTCGTGGGCGGCGGCCGGGCCGAGCGCGAGTTCCAGTTGCTTGGCCCAGGCGTGATAGCGGTGCAGCGGGTAGTCCGTGTCCGCGCCGAAGCCGCCGTGCAGGTGCTGCGCGGTCTGCACGACGCGCCGGACCCCGTCGGACGCCCAGGTCTTGGCCACCGCCACATCCCCGGCCAGTGGCAACTGGCCCGCGGCCCCGCTCGCCAGTCGCCAGGCCGCCTGCCACAGCGTGACCTCCATCGCGCGCAGGTCGATGTAGCGGTCGGCGGCCTGCACGGCGACCGCCTGGAACGTGGCGATCGGGTGCCCGAACTGCTCGCGCTTGCTCGCGTAGTCGCTGGTCATGGCGAGGACGCGCTCCCCGAGACCCAGGGCGAGCGCACAGGTGCCGGTGGTCAGCAGTGCGTGCAGCAGGGGCCACGCGGCGGGGTCCTCGATGACGTCGTCGGACGCGACGCGGGCCCCTTCGAGGCGAAGTTCCGCCAGTCGCTCACCGGTCGTCGAGATCTGTTCGGCGAGGGTGCGGCCCCGCACCTCGGTGGCCGGTCCCGGCAGCAGCGCGAGCACGGTGGCGCCCTCGGGGGTGTGGGCGGGCACGACGATCCGGTCCGCGTTCCACGCCCACGGGACGGCCGTCTGCATTCCGTCCAGCACCCAGTCGCTTCCGTTGTCCCTGTCACCCCTGTCCCCGCCGCCCGCCTCCGGTGCGCGGCGGGCGGTGACCGCGAGGTCCGCCGTGTCGTGCCCGGTGCGTCCGGCCGAGGCGACGGTCAGCACGGTCTCGCCGCGCCCCGCGTCCGGCAGGAGCCGCTGTCGCACTTCAGGGCGCGCATGCGCCTGTACGGTCGCCGCGGCCGCGCTGTGCTCAAGGAGCGGAACCCGGGCCAGGACCTTCCCCGCCTCACGCAGGACGAGGCACAACGCGATCGCGTCGAGGCCCGCGCCGCCGTAATCCGGTGCGATCAGCAGACTCAGCAGATCGGCCCCGGCCGCCTTGGCCCACAGGGCGCGGTCGAAGTCGTCGGCGACGGCGCCGGAGGTGAGCGCGGGGCTGGGCACCCCATCGGGGGCGACCGGCGCGAACACGGCCCGGGCCGCCTCAACGACCGCCTGCTGCTCCTCGGAGAAGGTGAAGTCCACCGGGCTGTCCTCCCGTTCCGCGCGACACCGATCTGACGGGGCGTCAGAGTAGAACGGGTTCTACGAGAAGGGAACAGAGCCCACGAGAAGGGAACCGACAGGCGTCGGGCCGGGCTCAGCGGTCGAAGTCCACCTCCACCGTCTCCGTGGCCGGATGCGACTGGCAGGCCAGTACGTAGCCCGCCTCGGTCTCCTCGGGCTCCAGCGCGAAGTTGCGCTCCATCCGCACGGACCCCGAGACGAGGAACGCGCGACACGTCCCGCACACCCCGCCCTTGCAGGCGTAGGGCGCGTCGGGCCGGTTGCGCAGGACCGCGTCCAGGAGCGATTCGCCGTCCCCGACCGGCCAGGTGCCGGAGCGGCCGTCGAGCAGGGCGGTCACGGTGCTGTGCGCGGGCGTCGAGGCCGTCGCGGCGCGAACCGGTGCGGGCCCGTCGTCCACGTGGAAGATCTCCTCGTGGATGCGCTCGCGTCGCACGCCGAGGCCGCGCAGCGCCCGCTCGGCTCCCTGCACCAGGCCGTAGGGACCGCACAGGAACCAGCCCGCCACCGTGTCCACCGGGAGCAGGGCGGGCAGCAGCGCCGCGATGCGCTCCTGGTCGAGCCGGCCCGACGTCAGGCCCGCCTGCTGCTCCTCCCGCGAAAGGACGGTGACCAGCTGGAACCGGTCCGGGTAGCGGTCCTTCAGGTCGGCGACCTCCTCCAGGAACATCGTCGACGCGGCGGTGCGATCGCTGCGGACCAGGCAGAAGCGGGCATCCGGCACCCGCTCCAGGAGCGTCGTGGCGATGGAGAGGACCGGGGTGATGCCGCTGCCGCCGACGACCGCCGCGTAGTGGCCGGGTGCCGGGTCGAGGGTGAAGCGCCCGGCCGGGGTCATCACCTCGACCTCGTCGCCGACGGCGATCTCCTTGTGCGCGTAGGTCGAGAAGGCGCCGCCGTCGACGAGGCGCACCCCCACCCGCAGCGTCCGTGGCGCCTCACCGGCCGGGACCGGGGAGCAGATCGAGTACGTGCGCCGGATCTCCGTGCCGTCGGCGGTGCGGCGCAGCGCCAGGTGCTGTCCCGGCGCATGGCGGTACGCCTCGCGCAGCTCCTCGGGGACGGTGAAGGTGAGGGCCACGGCGTCGTCCGTGAGCCGGTCGACCTCGGCGACGCGGAGCCGGTGGAAACGGGCCCTGCCCCCTCCGTCAGCCATCACAGCTCCTTGAAGTGGTCGAAGGGTTCACGGCAGGACAGGCAGCGGCGCAGCGCCTTGCAGGCGGTGGAGGAGAAGCGGCTGAGCAGCTCGGTGTCGGTGCCACCGCAGTGCGGGCAGGCGACGGGCGCCGTGTCCTGGTCCGAGCCAAGTGTGTGCCGGGTCGGGCCGAGGGCGACCGTGACCGGTCCGGCGGGGGCGCGCGTGGTGCGGGGCGGCGCTATGCCGAACTCGCTGAGCTTACGGCGGCCTTCGGGCGTGATGTCGTCGGTGGACCAGGCGGGCGTCAGCACGGTGCGCACGGTGACGTCCGGGACGCCGTGCTCGTGCAGGGCCTGCTCGATGTCCCCGGCCATCGTCTCGATCGCGGGGCACCCGGTGTAGGTGGGGCTCAGCTCGACCTCGACGCGGCCGGGGCCTTGTGCGTGCACGGCGCGCAGGACGCCCAGCTCCTCCAGGGTCAGCACGGGCAGCTCGGGGTCGGGCACCGATCCGGCGATCCTGCGCAGCTCGGCCTCGAGCGGCGTCTCCTGTTCGCGGGCGAGGGTCACCATGACGCCCCCGGGTGGCTGCGGTGCAGGTGCTGCATCTCGGCGAGCATCCGGCCGAAGGGCTCGGTGTGCAGGCCCTGGCGTCCGGCCCCGGCGCGCCAGGCCCCGGTCTGCGGGCCCTCCGGGACGGTGAGGGTGGCCCGGCGCAGGGTGTTGGTCACCGTCTCCGTCCACCCGGTCCGCAGCTCGGTCCAGTCGACGTCCAGGCCGGGGACCGGCTGGAACATCTCGCCGGTGAAGCGCCACAGGGCGTCGACCGCGCGCTGCATCCGCGTGCGGCTCTCCTCGGTGCCGTCGCCGAGACGCAGGGTCCACTGCTGGGCGTGGTCCTGGTGGTAGGCGACCTCTTTGACGGCCTTCGCGGCGAGCGGGGCGAACGGTCCGTCCCCGGCGGCCAGGGCGGCGTACAGAAGGTGCTGGTAGGCCGAGAAGCAGAGCTGACGGGCGATGGTGTGGGCGAAGTCGCCGTTCGGCTGCTCGACGAGCTGGAGGTTGCGGAAGGCGCGCTCCTCGCGCAGGTACGCCAGCTCGTCCTCGTCACCGACCATGCCGAGCAGGACGCGGGCCTGGCCCAGCAGGTCGAGGGCGATGTTGGCCAGGGCGACCTCCTCCTCCAGGACCGGGGCGTGGCCCGCCCACTCGCCCAGGCGGTGCGAGAGCACGAGCGCGTCGTCGCCGAGGGCCAGCGCGGCCGTCGTGAGAGCAGCGGCGCCGGTGTCCGTGCCGGCTCCGAGGGTGGTGCTCACAGGTGCTTCACCCCCTCCGGGATCTCGTAGAACGTCGGGTGCCGGTACGGCTTGTCGGCGGCCGGTTCGAAGAACGGGTCCTTCTCGTCGGGGGACGAGGCGGTGATCGCCGCCGACGGCACGACCCACAGGGAGACGCCCTCGCCGCGACGTGTGTACAGGTCGCGCGCATTGCGCAGGGCCAGCTCCGCGTCCGGGGCGTGCAGGCTGCCGGCGTGGGTGTGGGCCAGGCCGCGACGGGAGCGGACGAAGACCTCCCACAGAGGCCAGTCACCGCCGCCGCCCTGCGCCGTGGGGGTGGTGGGGGTGTCGCTCATGCCGCCCTGCCTTCCGGGGTCGTCGTCGCGTGCTTGGCCGCGTGCGCCGCGGCGGCCTCGCGCACCCAGGCGCCCTCGTCGTGGGCGCGCCTGCGCTGGGTGATCCGCTGTTCGTTGCACGGGCCGTTGCCCTTGAGGACCTCGCGGAACTCCGCCCAGTCGATCGGGCCGAAGTCGTGATGGCCCCGCTCCTCGTTCCACCTCAGTTCCGGGTCGGGGAGCGTCAGTCCGAGGGACTCGGCCTGGGGGACGCAGATGTCGACGAAGCGCTGGCGCAGCTCGTCGTTGGAGTGGCGCTTGATCTTCCACTCCATGGACTGCGCGGAGTGCGCCGACTCGTCGTCGGGCGGGCCGAACATCATCAGCGACGGCCACCACCAGCGGTCCACCGCGTCCTGCGCCATCGCGTGCTGGGCCTCGGTGCCCCGGCTGAGGGCGAGCAGCAGCTCGTACCCCTGGCGCTGGTGGAAGGACTCCTCCTTGCAGACGCGGATCATGGCGCGCGCGTAGGGCCCGTACGAGCAGCGGCACAGCGGGACCTGGTTGGTGATCGCCGCGCCGTCCACCAGCCAGCCGATCGCGCCCACGTCGGCCCAGGTCAGCGTCGGGTAGTTGAAGATCGACGAGTACTTCTGGCGGCCGCTGTGCAGCTTGTCGAGGAGGTCGTCGCGGCTGGCGCCGAGGGTCTCGGCGGCGCTGTAGAGGTACAGGCCGTGCCCCGCCTCGTCCTGGACCTTGGCCATCAGGATCGCTTTGCGGCGCAGGGAGGGGGCGCGCGTGATCCAGTTCGCTTCCGGCTGCATGCCGATGATCTCGGAGTGGGCGTGCTGGGCGATCTGGCGCACCAGCGTCGCCCGGTAGGCGTCCGGCATCCAGTCGCGGGGCTCGATGCGCTCGTCCGCCGCCACGGCGGCGTCGAACGCGGCCTGGAACCCGGCGGCGCGGTCCGCGTCCGCGGGTGTCCCAACCGCCTGGTGGTGCGGGGCTGCTGTCGCCATTCCCGGTCCCCTTCGGCCTCGGTCCCTCGACCTGGGCTGCTCGAAGCGCGGCCGGGCCCTCACTGCTCCCGACCGATCGTTCGGTTCGTCGGATTCAATGGTGGGACGCGGCGCCGTAGGGTGTCAACCCTGAGCCGCCGAGCCTGTGGATAACCTCGGGAAGCTGTGCCGGGCGGCCACTCCCCAGTACCGTGCCGGTGCGCCGCACCTGCTGGGCCGCACGGCGCGGAATCGGTTCGCCGCAGGTTCGCCGCCGGGCGACCGGGCGCGACGGGCCAGGGAAGAAGAAGATCCGGGGAACGGGGAGCACCGATGGACACGGAAGCAGGCGCCGCAGACGAGGCCGCCCGGCGCGGGCCGCAGGAGGCGACTCCGGCGCCACCGGGCACGGCGGACAGGCGGCCCGGCCCGGCCGGTCTCATCGACCCGGCCCCGCCCGTATCACCGGACGCGGTGGGGACGCGGCCCGGCCCCGCCGAGCCCCTCGGACCGGCCCGGCTCGCACAGGCGGCCGGACCCGCTGACACGGCCGAAGCGGTCGAGCCAGGTGATGTGGGCCCCGGCGACCCCGCCGACCGCCGCGGCATCCTCGCCCTCTCCCCCGGCTACCGGTTCACCGCCGCCCTGGCGCTGGTGGCGATCGGTGTCGTCACCTGTTTCCACGTCCTCCTGGTCTTCCTGCACGTCGCCCCGGCGAACACCGTGTCCAAGCAGCACGCCCCCCTGGTCGACTGGTGGATCTACCCGGAGTTCGAGCAGAACTGGAAGCTGTTCGCGCCGAACCCGTTGCAGCAGAACATCGCGGTCCAGGCCCGGGCCGAGGTGCGCGGGGCGGACGGTGAGCTGCGGACCACCGCCTGGCAGGACCTGTCGGCGCAGGACGGTGCCGCCATCGACGGGAACCTGCTGCCGAGCCACACCCAGCAGAACGAACTGCGCCGCGCGTGGGACATCTACACGTCCACGCACGACCTGCAGGACCGGGCGACGGGCTCACGCGGGGTGCTCTCCGAGCAGTACCTGCGTCGGATCCTCGTCCTGCGTCTCGACCGCCTCGGTGTGGCGGGCGAGGGGGACATCGTCGAGCGCGTCCAGGTCCGCTCGCGGTCGACCGTGATCGAACCGCCGAAATGGAGTCCCGAGAAGGTGGATCAGAAGCCGGTCTACCGGCAGGTGCCCTGGTGGAAGGTGACCGCGCGGGACGCGTCGCTCGACAGCGGTACGCATCTGCGGGTCGTGGCCGAGACGGGCGGTGCCCGATGAACGCCGTCGTGGAACAGGCGCGCCGCGCGGAGAAGGCGGTGCGCACCGGGCTGCAGGCGGTCACCGCGGCGCCGCTCGGCCGCTACCAGAGCGCCGTGATCCGCATCGGGTTCGCCGCCACCTGGCTGCTGTTCCTGTTGCGCGAGTTTCCGCACCGCCAGGAGCTGTACGGGCCCGACGGGCCATGGGGCTGGGACCTCGCGCGGCAGCTCATCGCGGACAACGGCGCGTTCACCACGCTGCTGTGGTCCGACAGTCAGGCGTGGTTCGAACTCGTCTACGTGGTGGCCGTCCTCGCCTCCGTCCTGCTCATGCTGGGCTGGCACACGCGTGCCACCTCGGTCCTCTTCATGATCGGTGTGCTGTCGCTGCAGAACCGCAGCGTCTTCGTGGGCGATGGGGGTGACAACGTCATCCACCTCATGTCGATCTACCTGATCTTCACCCGCTGCGGACAGGTGTGGTCCCTGGACGCCCGGCGCGCGGCACGCGCGCGTGGCGGGCGGAAGTCGGCAGAGGGGCGGGCGTCCGCCGACCGAGGCGGGATGGTGCTGTGGTGTGTGATGGGCCTGGCGCTCGTGGCCGCCACGTTCGCGGGTGACGTGCACCGCCTGTGGGTGCCTCTCCTCTGGGGGCTGTGGATCGCCCAGGGCGTGTGGTGGTGCGTCGACCGGCGTGCCGCGTCCGGCGACGCGCGCCTGCTGTGCGACGTCATCGCCAATGTCGCGCACAACGCGGCCCTGCTGGTGATCATGATCGAGGCGTGTCTGATCTACGCGACCGCCGGCTGGTACAAGATCCAGGGCAGTCGCTGGCAGGACGGCACGGCGGTCTACTACCCGCTGCACCTGGACTACTTCTCGCCGTGGCCCGCCCTCGGCGACCTGCTCACGGCGTTCGGCCCGATGGTGCTCCTGGTGACGTACGGGACGGTCGTGGTCCAGGTCGCGTTCCCGTTCACGGTCTTCAACCGGCGGGTCAAGAACGTCCTGCTCGTCCTCATGATGCTGGAGCACGCGGTGATCGCCATCGTGCTCGGGCTGCCGTTCTTCTCGCTGGCGATGATCGCCGCCGACGCGGTGTTCCTGCCGACGAGCTTCCTGCGCCGGGTCGGCCGGTGGGCGGCACGCGCGCGTGGGCGAGCCTTCTCCGGCGGCCGGGGAGGCGCCGAGGTTCCCACCCCGCGCACGGAACCGGACCCCGGACCGCTCACGGCGCAGGCGCCCACGGCCCGCACGTAGGCTTCCTGCCATGAGCGGGACGAGCGGCACGGACAGCGGCGACGACGGCGGGCCCGAGGGCGCGGTACGGGTCTGGCGGGGACGGGCCGAAGCGGCCGTGCTGCTTGATGGCTTCCACGCGCTGAAGCACGCCCTGCGGTTCGGCGCCGACGTGCCGGTGGCGCTCGCCGTGGACCGGGCGGCCGCGCTCGCCCTCGCCGACGACCTCGCCCCTGACGTGGTGGCGCACCTGGACGCGCTGCTCGTGGAGGTCGAGGAGGACGTCCTACGGGGTCTCGTGCCCCGGCTGCATCCGACCGGTGTCGCCGCCCTCGCCGCACGCCCCGCCCGCGCCGACAACCTCGCCGCTCTGCGAAGCGAGCGGCGCACTACACCTGTCGTCGTCCTCGACAACCCGCGCAACCTCGGCAACGCGGGCGCCGTGATCCGCCTCGCCGCCGGGTACGGTGCCACCGGCGTCCTCACCACCGGCGACCTCGACCCCTGGCACCCCACGGTCGTACGGGGCGGGGCGGGGCTGCACTTCGCGACCGCCGTGGAGCGGCTGACGGCCGACGAGCTGCCCTCGGGGCCGCTGTACGCGCTCGACCCCGAGGGCGTGGACATCCGTGACCTGAAACTGCCCGACGACGCGCTGCTCGCCTTCGGGTCCGAGCGCAGCGGCCTCTCGCCCGAACTGCGGCAGCGCGCCGACCACTTGGTGTCCCTGCCGATGCGGCCCCAGGTCTCCAGCTACAACCTGGCGACCAGCGTCGGCATGACGCTCTTCCACTGGAGCGCGCACAGCACGCACGCGCCCTAGGCGGAGGTCAGGCGGCCTCTCGGCGGACCTCCACCACGCGGAAGCGGTTGGCCACGAAGGCGGCGTCGCACAGGGCCGCGTTCGCCGCCGGGTTGCCGCCCGAGCCGTGGAAGTCCGAGAACGCCGCAGTCTGGTTCACGTAGACCCCGCCCGTGAGGTTGAGCGAGAGCTGGGCGCACTCGTCCAGGCAGACCTCCTCAACGGCGCCCGCCACCGCGTCGGACGTGGTGTACGCGCCGACCGTCATGGCGCCCTTCTCGCGCACCGTGCGCCGCAGCAGGTCCAGCGCGTCCTGCGTGGAGTCGACGGCGACGGCGAAGGAGACGGGGCCGAAGCACTCGCTCATGTAGGCCGCCTCGGCGTCGGCGTCCTCCCAGAACTTGCGGGCGCCGTCCGCCTTCACGATCACCGGCGTGCGCACGACGGCGTCCGGGAAGTCGGGGTTCGCGACCTCCCGCGACGGCAGGGCGACCTCGCCGAGCCCGGGAGCCGCCTCCAGACGGGACCGCACGTCCGGGTTGACCAGGGCGCCGAGCAGCCCGTTCGCCCGCGCGTCGTCGCCGAGCAGGCCGCCGACCGAGCGCGCGAGGTCCGCGACGACGTCGTCGTACGACTTGGGGCCCTGGTCGGTGGCGATGCCGCCGCGCGGCACCAGCAGGTTCTGCGGGGTCGTGCACATCTGGCCGCTGTACAGGCAGAGCGAGAAGGCGAGGTTGGCCAGCATGCCCTTGTAGTCGTCCGTGCCGTCGATCACGACGGTGTTGACGCCGGCCTTCTCGGTGTAGACCTGCGCCTGGCGCGCGTGCGTCTCCAGCCAGTCGCCGAAGGACGTCGAACCGGTGTAGTCGATGATCTTGATCTCGGGGCGGACGGCCAGCGTCTTGGCGATGCCCTCGCCGTCCCGCTCGGCCGCGAGGGCCACCAGGTCGGGGGTGAAACCCGCCTCGGCCAGGACGTCACGGGCCACCTGGACGGTGAGCGCCAGCGGCAGCACCGCGCGCGGGTGGGGCTTCACCAGGACCGGGTTGCCCGTCGCCAAGGAGGCGAACAGGCCCGGGTACCCGTTCCACGTCGGGAACGTGTTGCAGCCGATCAGCAGCGAGATGCCCCGGCCGACCGGGGTGAACTCCTTGTCCAGGACGAGCGGGTCGCGCTTGCCCTGCGGCTTGTTCCACCGCGCCTCGTCCGGCGTGCGCGTCTGCTCCTGGTAGGCGTACGCCACCGCTTCCAGGCCGCGGTCCTGTGCGTGCGGGCCGCCTGCCTGGAACGCCATCATGAACGCCTGGCCGCTGGTGTGCATGACGGCGTGGGCGAACTCGTGCGTCCGCGCGCTGATGCGGGCCAGGATCTCCAGGCACACGGCCGCGCGCGCCTCGGGGCCCGCCTCGCGCCACGCGCGCATGCCCGCGCGCATGGCCGGCAGCAGCGTGTCGATGTCGGCGTGCGGATAGGTGATCCCCAGCTCGATCCCGTACGGCGAGACCTCACCGCCGACGAAGTCGTCCGTGCCGGGCTGGCCCAGGTCGAGGCGGCTGCCGAGCAGCGCGTCGAAGGCGGCCTTGCCCCCGGCGGCGCTCAGGCTCCCGTGCTCCTCCCCGTAGGCCTTCGGGTGCTCGGGGTGCGGGGACCAGTACGCGCGCGTGCGGATCGCCTCCAGCGCCTGGTCGAGCGTCGGCCGGTGCTTGCTGATCAGGTCGTGCGCGGTGCGTTCGGCGGCGGCCATGGCGGACCAACTCCTCCTATGGGCAGGACTGGGCTGGGCTGGGCAGGAACGAGCAGTGAGAGTTAGAGTAACCGAACGATCGGTCGGTACAAGAGGGTGCGTGGAACCTGTGGAAAACCGACCCCAAGGGCCCCGGCGGCCGGAAACCGGGCTGCATGCGGAAGGATCGCGCGCATGACAGCACATGACCGCCTTGACCGCCCGCACCGCCTCGTCAGCGTGGTCGGCACCGGCACCATGGGCCAGGGCATTGCTCAAGTCGCCCTGGTCGCCGGGCACCCCGTCCGGCTGTACGACGCCGTGCACGGCCGGGCGCGGGCCGCCGCCGAGTCGATCGCGGCGCGCCTGGACCGGCTCGTCGAGAAGGGGCGCATGAGCGCGGAGGAGCGCGCGGCGGCCGTCGCGCGCCTGGAGCCCGCGCAGGCGCTGGACGAGCTGGCCGACGCCGCCCTCGTCATCGAGGCCGTCCTGGAGCGCCTGGACGTCAAGCAGCAGCTCTTCCGCGACCTGGAGGAGATCGTCGCGGACGACTGCCTCCTCGCCACCAACACCTCGTCCCTCTCCGTGACGGCGATCGGCGGGGCACTGCGCCTGCCCGGCCGCTTCGTGGGCCTGCACTTCTTCAACCCCGCGCCGCTGCTGCCGCTCGTGGAGGTCGTCTCCGGCTCGGCGACCGACGTCACCGCGGCCACGCGCGCGTACGAGACCGCCCGCGCCTGGGGCAAGACCCCGGTCGCCTGCGCGGACACCCCCGGCTTCCTGGTGAACCGCATCGCGCGGCCCTTCTACGCGGAGGCGTTCGCCGTCTACGAGGACCAGGGCGCCGACCCCGCCACCATCGACGCCGTGCTGCGCGAGAGCGGCGGCTTCCGCATGGGCGCCTTCGAGCTGACCGACCTCATCGGCCAGGACGTCAACGAAGCGGTGACGCGCTCCGTCTGGGAGGGCTTCTCCCAGGACGTGAAGTTCCGCCCCTCCCTCGCCCAGCGCCGCCTGGTCGAGGCCGGGCACCTCGGCCGCAAGGCGGGCCAGGGCTGGTACGCGTACGGGGAGGGCGAGGAGCGGCCGGAGCCGCACACCGCGCCGCCCGCCGACAAGCCCGCGTACGTCGTCGCCGAGGGCGATCTGGGCCCCGCGCGCGAGCTGCTCGCCCTCATCCGCGAGGCGGGCATCGAGGTGCGCGAGGAGGACGAGGACAACGGCACCCGCCTGGTGCTGCCGGGCGGCGGCCAACTCGCCCTCGCGGACGGGCAGACGTCCATCGAGTACCGGGACGTCATCTACTTCGACCTGGCGCTCGACTACCGCAAGGCGACCCGCATCGCGCTCGCCACCGCCCAGGACGCCAACCAGCGCACCTTGAGCGAGGCCGTCGGGCTCTTCCAGGCGCTCGGCAAGGACGTCAGCGTCATCGGAGACGTCCCCGGCATGATCGTCGCCCGTACGGTGGCGCGCCTCATCGACCTGGCGCACGACGCCGTCGCCAAGGGCGTGGCCACCGAGGAGGACGTCGACACCGCCATGCGGCTCGGCGTCAACTACCCGCTCGGGCCCATCGAGTGGAGCCGCAAGCTCGGCAAGAACTGGGCGTACGCCCTCCTCGACGACCTGCACCTGCGCGACCCCTCGGGCCGCTACGCGCCGTCCCTGGCGCTCTACCGCCATTCGTACGCCCCGGAGAAGCGGGAGGCCTCCTCATGACCACCGCACGACGCGACAGCGCCACAGGACGCGACAACGGCGCGCGGCGCGACACCTACACGCCCGACAGCCTGCTCGCGGTCGCCGTCACGATCTTCAACGAGCGCGGCTACGACGGCACGTCCATGGAGCACCTCTCCAAGGCGGCGGGCATCTCCAAGTCCTCGATCTACCACCACGTGACCGGCAAGGAGGAGCTGCTGCGCCGCGCCGTGAGCCGCGCGCTCGACGGTCTCTTCGGCATCCTGGGCGAGGAACCCGCGCGCGTGGGACGCGCGGTGGAGCGCCTGGAGTACGTCACGCGCCGCATGGTCGAGGTGCTGACCAGCGAACTTCCCTACGTGACGCTCTTGTTGCGCGTCCGCGGGAACACCGACACCGAGCGGTGGGCCATGGAGCGGCGCAGGGAGTTCGACCACCAGGTCGCCGAGCTACTGAAGGCGGCCGCCGCCGACGGGGACGTCCGCGCGGACATACCCGTGCGGCTCGCCACGCGCCTCGTCTTCGGAATGATCAACTCGGTCGTGGAGTGGTACCGGCCCGACGGCGGCGGGCTGCGGGACCGCGAGGTGGCCGACGCCGTCGTGGAGCTGGTCTTCGGGGGCCTGCGCAAGGAGGGCTGAGCGAGCGGCCGAGGGCTTGTCGTTCGACGCCAGGCCCTAGGGGTGGTCCGGGCCCAGGTCCTCCTCCTCGAAGACCAGCAGCGTGCGGGTGCTCAGCACCTCGGGGATGCCCTGGAGCTTGGTGAGGACCAGCTCGCGCAGCGCCCTGTTGTCCTCGGTGTGCACCAGGATCAGGACGTCGAAATCGCCGCTGACCAGCGCGATGTGCGAGGCCTCCGGCATCCGGCGCAACTGGTCGCGGACCGTGCGCCAGGAGTTCTGGACGATCTTGAGCGTGACGTACGCGGACGCGCCCTGGCCGGCTCTCTCATGGTTGACGCGGGCGCCGAAACCGCGGATCACGCCGTCGTCGATGAGGCGGTTGATGCGGGAGTAGGCGTTCGCCCGGGAGACGTGGACGCTCTCGGCGACGGAGCGTATCGACGCCCTGCCGTCCTTCTGGAGCATGTGCAGGATGTCGCGGTCGATGGCGTCCAGCGGCCGGGCCACGGGGTCGCTCCCGCCGGGATCGCGCCCGCCGGAGCCGTCGGCCATTTGTTCAGATGCCATCTGCCCCCGCCTTCCTGCCATGGACGTACTGCGTTCATCACAGGCTGTGGAGAACCGTTTGTCCACAGCCTGGAGGTGCCTGTAGCCAAAATGTGCCGACGACCGAACAATCGGTAGGTGAGGCGCATCACACCCGAGGCGCCCTCGAAGCCGCTCCCACGAGGAGGTGCCGTCATGACGGTCACGGAGCAGCGGGGCGCCCACCGCGCCGACGCGCCCACGCCGCCACCCGCCTGGCAGCCCCGCACGGACCCGGCGTCGCTGCTGCCCGACGCGGAGCCCCACCGGGTCCTGGGCACCGCCGCCGCCGACCACACCGACCCCGCCCTGCTGCGCCGCCTGTACGCCGAGGTCGTGCGCGGGCGCCGGTACAACGCGCAGGCGACCGCCCTCACCAAGCAGGGCCGCCTCGCCGTCTACCCGTCCACGACCGGCCAGGAGGCCGCCGAGGTCGCCGCCGCGCTCGTCCTCCAGGAGCGCGACTGGCTCTTCCCCAGCTACCGCGACACCCTCGCCGCCGTCGCCCGCGGCCTCGACCCGGTCGAGGCCCTGACGCTGCTGCGCGGCGACCGGCACACCGGGTACGACCCGCGCGAGCACCGCATCGCGCCGCTGTGCACGCCCCTCGCGACCCAGTTGCCGCACGCCGTGGGCCTCGCGCACGCCGCGCGCCTCAAGGGCGACGACGTCGTGGCGCTCGCCATGGTCGGCGACGGCGGCACCAGCGAGGGCGACTTCCACGAGGCGCTGAACTTCGCCGCCGTCTGGCAGGCGCCCGTCGTCTTCCTCGTCCAGAACAACGGCTACGCCATCTCCGTACCGCTGGCCAAGCAGACCGCCGCGCCGTCCCTGGCCCACAAGGCCGTCGGGTACGGGATGCCGGGCCGCCTGGTCGACGGCAACGACGCCCTGGCGATGCACGAGGTTCTCTCCGACGCCGTGGCACGCGCGCGTGGAGGCGGCGGACCGACCCTGATCGAGGCCGTCACCTACCGGATGGACGCCCACACCAACGCCGACGACGCGACCCGCTACCGCGACGACGCCGAGGTCGAGGCGTGGCGCGGACACGACCCCGTCCTGCTGCTCGAACGCGAGCTGACGCGGCGCGGGCTGATCGACGAGGACGGCATACAGGCGGTGCGCGACGACGCGGAGACCATGGCGGCGGCGCTGCGCGAGCGCATGAACCAGGACCCGGCGCTCGACCCGATGGACCTGTTCACGCACGTCTACGCCGAGCAGACCAGCCAACTGCGCGAGCAGGCCGCACAACTGCGGGCCGAGCTCGAGGCCGAGGCGGAGGCGGCCGGTACGGACCGGTCGCCCGAGGGGGGACAGGCATGACCACGGTCGCGGACAAGCCGGCCACGCCGGTCACGAAACCGGCCACCATGGCGCAGGCGCTCGGACGCGCCCTGCGCGACGCCATGGCCGAGGACCCGACCGTGCACGTCATGGGCGAGGACGTCGGCACGCTCGGCGGCGTCTTCCGCGTCACCGACGGCCTCGCCAAGGAGTTCGGCGAGGACCGCTGCACGGACACGCCGCTCGCCGAGGCCGGCATCCTCGGCACCGCCGTCGGCATGGCCATGTACGGGCTGCGGCCGGTCGTGGAGATGCAGTTCGACGCGTTCGCGTACCCGGCGTTCGAACAGTTGGTCTCCCACGTGGCGCGGATGCGCAACCGCACCGGCGGGGCCATGCCGCTGCCGATCACCGTGCGCATCCCCTACGGGGGCGGCATCGGCGGCGTCGAGCACCACAGCGACTCCTCCGAGGCGTACTACATGGCGACGCCGGGCCTCACCGTCGTCACGCCCGCCACCGTCGCGGACGCGTACGGGCTGCTGCGGCAGTCCATCGCCTCCGACGACCCCGTCGTCTTCCTGGAGCCCAAGCGGCTGTACTGGGCCAAGGACGCCTGGAACCCCGAGCGGCCGGCGGACGTTGAACCCATGGGCACGGCAGTGGTCCGCCGCCCCGGGACCAGCGCCACGCTCATCACGTACGGACCGTCGGTGCCCGTCTGCCTGGAGGCGGCCGAGGCGGCCCGCGCCGAGGGCTGGGACCTGGAAGTGGTCGACCTGCGCTCCCTCGTGCCCTTCGACGACGCGACGGTCGCCGCGTCCGTGCGCCGCACCGGCCGCGCGGTCGTCGTCCACGAGTCGAGCGGCTTCGGCGGGCCCGGCGGGGAGATCGCCGCGCGCGTCACCGAGCGCTGCTTCCACCATCTGGAGGCGCCCGTGCTGCGCGTCGCCGGGTTCGACATTCCGTATCCGCCGCCCATGCTCGAGCGGCACCATCTGCCAGGCGTCGACCGCGTGCTCGACGCGGTCGCGCGGCTCCAGTGGGAACAGTGAGGGGGGACGGGCCGATGGCGCAGGTCCTTGAGTTCAAACTGCCCGACCTCGGCGAAGGGCTCACCGAGGCGGAGATCGTACGGTGGCTGGTCTCGGTCGGCGACGTGGTCGCCGTCGACCAGCCCGTCGTCGAGGTGGAGACCGCCAAGGCGATGGTCGAGGTGCCCTGCCCCTACGGCGGCGTGGTCACAGCCCGCTTCGGCGAGGAGGGCACGGAGCTGCCCGTCGGGGCGCCACTGCTGACGGTGGCGGTCGGAGAGCCCGAGCCGGACGGGGGCTCCGCCGGCCACGGTACGGAGTCCTCCGGGAACGTCCTGGTGGGCTACGGAACGGCTGCGCCCGCGGCACGACGCAGGCGGGTGCGGCGCCCTTCGGGGGGAGCCGGTGCGGGGTTCGGCGGGGCCGAGGGTTCCGGCGGGGAGGGCGAGGTGCCGGGCGGGAGTGCGGTGCTTCAGGACGCAGGTGACGCAGGCGCGGGGCGTACGGCACCCGAAGCCGCTGGTCCGGGAGCCAAGGTAGGCAGTGGCCCCGGCGGGGTCGTGGCGGTTGTTTCGCCCATTGTGCGGAAGCTTGCTCGGGATCAAGGGCTTGATCTGCGGGAAGTTCGTGGGTCCGGGCCTGAGGGGCTCATTCTCAGGGGGGACGTCGAGCGTGCCCTGGCGGCGCGCGTCGAAGCGGACGTCCGCGTCGCCGAGGCACCCGCCCCGCACATCCCGGAGGGGCACCGGACCGCCTTGCGCGGTGTGCGCGGGGCCGTCGCCGACAAGCTGGCGCGCAGTCGGCGCGAGATACCCGACGCGACCTGCTGGGTGGATGCCGACGCCACGGAGCTCATGCACGCGCGCGCGGCGATGAACGCCGCGACCGGCCCGTCCGCCGGGCCGAAGATCTCCGTGCTCGCGCTGCTCGCCCGCATCTGCACGGCCGCGCTCGCCCGCTACCCGGAGCTCAACGCCACCGTCGACATGGAGCGCCGCGAGATCGTGCGCATCGACGAGGTGCACCTCGGGTTCGCCGCGCAGACCCCGCGCGGGCTGGTCGTCCCCGTCGTACGGGACGCCCACGCGCGCGGGGCGGAGTCGCTGAGCGCCGAGTTCGCCCGGCTCACCGAGTCGGCGCGCGCCGGGACGCTGACGCCCGGAGAACTCACCGGCGGCACCTTCACGTTGAACAACTACGGCGTGTTCGGCGTCGACGGCTCCACGCCGATCATCAACCACCCCGAGGCCGCGATGCTCGGCGTCGGCCGGATCACCCCCAAGCCCTGGGTGCATCAGGGGGAGCTGGCCGTGCGCCAGGTCGTCCAGCTCTCGCTCACCTTCGACCACCGGGTGTGCGACGGGGGGACCGCCGGCGGCTTCCTGCGGTACGTCGCCGACTGTGTGGAGCAGCCCGCCGTGCTGCTGCGCTCGCTCTGATCCGACCCGGCCCCTTCCCGTCCCGTCCGATCCGCTCCGAGACCGCATACTCGGTCCATGACCGAAGCCGCCGAGTCCGTCCACGGCACCCGCGCGTACGACGCCGTCGTTCTCGCCGGGGGTGCCGCGCGGCGGCTCGGCGGCGCGGACAAACCCGGGGTGCGGATCGGCGGCCGGGCGCTGCTCGACCGGGTCCTCGCCGCCTGCGCCGGGGCCCGTAGCACTGTGGTGGTCGCCGAACCGAGGCCGACCGAGCGGGCCGTCGTCTGGGCGCGCGAGGACCCACCGGGCGGCGGGCCGCTCGCCGCGCTGGACGCGGGTCTGCACGCCCTGAGCGGTGCGGGGGGCCAGGCCGGGAGCGTCGTCGTCCTCTCCGCCGATCTGCCGTTCCTGCGCGCGCGCACCGTCCGCCGCCTGCTCACGACGCTCGACACGCTCGTTACGCGCGACATGCGGGGCGAGGGTGTCCTGCTCGTCGACAGCGACGGCCGGGATCAGCCGCTCGTCGCCGCCTATCGGGCGTCCGCCCTGCGCCGGGTCCTGGCCGCGCTGCGTGCCGAGCACGGGGCGCTCACCGGACTGCCCCTGAGGCTCCTCGTCCGGAGCCTGGACACGGTCCGCATCACCGACCCCGTCGCCTCATTCGACTGCGACACCTGGGACGACATCGCCGCCGCCCGGTCACGGATCAGGGAGCATGGTCACGTGTTGGATGAATGGATCTCCGCAGCCAAGGACGAACTGGGCATCGACCTGGACGTCGACACCGGCGTTCTGCTCGATCTCGCCCGCGACGCGGCCCATGGGGTCGCCCGCCCCGCGGCGCCCCTGACGACGTTCCTCGTCGGGTACGCGGCGGCGCAGGCGGGAGGCGGGCCCGAGGCGGTCTCCGCCGCCGCGGTGAAGGCCGCCGTGCTCGCCAACAGGTGGGCCCGCGAGGCCGAGTCCCCGCCCGAGCCGGGCCCCGCCGAGCCGGGCCCCGCCGAGCCGGGCCCCGCCGAGCCGGGCCCCGCCGAGCCGGGCCCCGCCGAGCCGGGCCCCGCCGAGCCGGGCCCCGCCGCGTCGGACCTCGCAGAGCCGGGCCCCGCCGCCCCGGAGCCGGGCGCGCCGGAACCGGACGCCCCCGGGCCGGACGCCGGTCGAGCCGCGCAGTGAAGGGGCCCGAGGGCCGGACGGCAGCGGCCGAACCGTTGGACACCGGGGACTCCATGCACACCGGGGACTCCGTGGACACCAGGGACCCCCTGGACGCCTACGTGGACGAGGTGATCGCCCTCGCCAACAGCACCCGCGTCGCCGCCGAGTCCGCCCACGGCACCAGCGGCTCCGCCCAGCCCGGCGATGACGCCCAGAGCCCCGCCACGGGAAACGACCCCGGCACCCGGCCCGGCGACGACCCGCACGGCACCACCGAGCCCACCCACGGCACCGGCGACACCCATGGCACTGGCGACACCTCCGACCCCGGCCACGCCACCCCACCCCCTCCCGCCCCCGCCCCCCGGGCGAACAACGACACCCCGGGCCCCAGCCCGACCCGTACCCCCGCCCCAACCCCCTGGCCCACAGCCCGCCAATCCGCTCGCGAGGCCGCCCACCACGCCCCCCGCGAAGCGACCCCCACCCCCCTGGACCGCGCCCACGGCCTGATCCTCGCCGCCCCCCTGACCGCCCTCACCGACCTGCCGCCCTTCGACACGTCGGCGATGGACGGCTGGGTCGTCGCGGGGCCGGGTCCCTGGGACGTACAAGGTGCGGGGATCCTCGCTGGGCACGCGGTGCCCGGGGCGCTGGGGGACGGCGAGGCCGCGCCCGTCGCGACCGGCGCCCGTATCCCCGCGGACACCACGGCAGTGATCCGCAGCGAGCACGGCCGCATCGACGACAAGGGCCGTCTGCACCCGTTGCGCCACGTCACCCAGGGCCAGGACATCCGCCCGCGCGGTCAGGAGTGCCGCAGCGGCGAGGTGCTGCTGCCCGCGGGGGTCCTCGTCACCCCCGCCGTGCTCGGCCTCGCGGCGGCGGCCGGGTACGACGAGCTGCCGACCTTCCCGCGCCCACGGGCCGAAGTCCTCGTCCTGGGCGACGAGTTGCTGACCTCCGGTCTGCCCCGCGACGGTCTCATCCGGGACGCGCTCGGCCCGATGCTGCCGCACTGGCTGCGCGCGCTCGGCGTCGAGGTCACCGCCGTACGTCGCCTCGGTGACGACGCGAAAGCACTGCTCAAAGCGGTGCGGGGGGCCAAGGCGGACCTCGTCGTGACCACCGGCGGTACCGCGTCGGGGCCGGTCGACCACGTCCATCCCACACTGCGCGCGCTCGACGCCGAGCTGCTCGTGGACGGGGTCGCGGTCCGCCCGGGGCATCCGATGCTGCTGGCCCGCCTGAGCGACGGCCGGCACCTCGTCGGCCTGCCCGGCAACCCGCTGGCGGCCGTCTCCGGGCTGCTGACGCTCGCCGAGCCCCTGCTGCGGGTGCTCGCGGGGCGGGCCGAGGGCGGGGCCCCGTACGGCGCTCCTCTGCACCAGGACGTCCAGGGGCACCCGCACGACACCCGGCTCGTCCCCGTCGCCCTGCGCCAGGACAGCGGCAGCGGGCACGATTGGGCGGTGCCGCTGCACTACAACGGGCCCGCGATGCTGCGCGGCATCGCCGCCGCCGACGGGCTCGCGGTCGTGCCCCCGGGCGGCGCCCACGAGGGCCAGGAGGTGGAGATCCTCGACCTGCCCTGGTCCTGGGGTTCCGCCGCCGGAGGACCCCTGCCCGCGCAGTCTCCGACGCGACACGCCACCATGGACCCCGCATGACAGCACGGCAGCACCAGCACCACCGGTGGTCACCTCAGCAACCCCCAGGCAGGGAAGGGCGTTTCACGTGAAACTGGCCGGCCATGACGCCATGGCGCGCCAAGCGGACGAGAAGACGACGACGTACCGGGTGAAGCTGCCCCGGCGGATCGTCGAGCGTCCGCTGCGCCAGGTCGCCCGCCGAGTCCTGATGGCTCTGGCCGTGCTCGTCCTCACCGCGCTCCTCGTCTGGCTGGACCACGACGGCTACAACGACAACTCCGACGGCAGGGTCGATCTCCTCGACGCCTTCTACTACGCGACCGTCACCCTCTCCACCACGGGCTACGGCGACATCACGCCGGTCAGCGACGGGGCGCGGCTCACCAACATCTTCCTCATCACGCCGCTGCGTGTGCTGTTCCTGATCATCCTGGTCGGCACCACGCTCGAAGTCCTCACCGAACGGACCCGGGAGGAATGGCGCCTGAACCGCTGGAGGTCCAACTTGCGTGACCACACTGTCGTCATCGGCTTCGGCACCAAGGGCCGGAGCGCGGTGGAGACCGTCTGTGCGACCGGTCTGAAGCCCGAGCAGGTCGTCGTGGTCGACCCGAGCGGCAAGGTCGTCGAGGCGGCGAACAGCCTGGGGTACGCCGGTGTCGTCGGGGACGCGACCCGCAGTGATGTGCTGCTGCGCGCCGAGGTGCAGCGCGCCCGGAAGATCATCATCGCCACCCAGCGGGACGACACGGCGGTCCTCGTGACGCTCACGGCACGGCAGTTGAACCGCAGCGCGAAGATCGTCGCCGCCGTGCGCGAGGAGGAGAACGCGCAGTTGCTCCGCCAGTCCGGCGCCGACGCCGTGATCACCAGTGCCAGCGCGGCGGGGCGGCTGCTCGGCATGTCGGTGCTCAGCCCGCACGCGGGCATGGTCATGGAGGACCTCATCCAGAAGGGCAGCGGCCTCGACCTGATCGAGCGCCCGGTCATAAAGTCCGAGGTCGGTCTGAAGCCCAAGGAGGTGGACGACCTGGTCGTCAGCGTCGTACGAGGACATCGCGTGCTCGGCTACGACGACAAGGCGATCGGGGCGCTCCAGCTGACCGACCGGCTCATCACGATCGTGCGGGTGACGCCGACGACCCAGGTCGCCCCCGACACGAAACCCCTGCCGCAGGACTGAGCCTGGCGGCGGACACCGGCGTCGCACCAGGTCCGACGCCGGTGGCGGAGTAGCCTCGCCGCCATGTATGCGATCACGATCCCGGAACCCGGCGGACCCGAGGCGCTCGTCTGGGCGGAGGTCCCCGACCCCGTACCCGGCGAGGGCGAAGTCCTGGTCGAGGTGGTCTCCAGCGCCGTCAACCGCGCCGATCTGCTCCAGCGGCAGGGCTTCTACAGCCCGCCGCCCGGCAGCTCCCCCTACCCCGGCCTGGAGTGCGCGGGCCGGATCGCCGAGATCGGCCCCGGCGTCTCGGGCTGGTCCGTGGGCGACGAGGTGTGCGCGCTGCTCGTGGGCGGCGGCTACGCCGAGAAGGTGGCCGTCCCGGCGGGGCAGTTGCTGCCGGTCCCGAAGGGGCTCGACCTGGTGAAGGCCGCCGCGCTGCCCGAGGTGACCTGCACGGTCTGGTCCAACGTCTTCATGATCGCCCACCTGCGGCCGGACGAGACGTTCCTCGTGCACGGCGGCTCCAGCGGCATCGGGACCATGGCGATCCAGCTCGCCAAGTCGGCCGGCGCCAAGGTCGCCGTCACGGCGGGCAGCAAGGAGAAGCTCGACTTCTGTGCGGGTCTCGGCGCGGACATCCTCATCAACTACCGCGAGCAGGACTTCGTCGAGGAGATCAAGGCGGCCACGGGCGGCGCGGGCGCCGACGTCATCCTCGACAACATGGGCGCCAAGTACCTGAACCGCAATGTGGACGCGCTCGCCGTCAACGGCCGTCTCGCCATCATCGGCATGCAGGGCGGCGTCAAGGGCGAGCTGAACATCGGTACGTTGCTGGGCAAGCGCGGCGCCATCACCGCGACCACGCTGCGGGCGCGGCCGCTCGCGGAGAAGGCGGCGGTCGTCGCGGCGGTGCGCGAGCACGTCTGGCCGCTGATCGAGGACGGTCACGTACGGCCGATCGTGGACCAGGAGCTGCCGATGAACGAGGCCGCGCGGGCGCACCGGATCCTGGAGGAGAGCGGCCACATCGGCAAGGTCCTGCTCACGCGCCCGTGAGACCGGACACGCCCTAGCGGCGCAGCCGCAGCGCCAGGAAGCCGAGGCCGAGCCCGGTGAGGAGCAGCCCCGCCCCCAGCGGCACCACGTTGCCCAGCGGAGCCTCGGCCCCCTGGCCGCGCGCGCTGGTGGCCGGCTGCTCGGTCCCCGGGCGCTGCGGGCGCGCGCTCGGCGGTGTGGAGGCGGACGGCTGGGCCTCGGGCGGCGGCAGGGCGGCGGCGTCGTGGTCCGGGTCGGGCAGCGCTCGCCCCGGCGGGGTGCGTCCCACACCGGCCCGGCTGCCGGCGAGCGAGCCGCCCGGGGAGGGCTCGGCGGCGTGCGCCGGGCCGACCGGGACGGACGCACCGGCCACGCCCGCAAGACCGAGGACACAGGCGAGGAAGCCCAGCGCGCCGCACACGACGGCGACGATCACCGCCCGTGCGACGGCGCCGCCCTGCTCGCGTCCACCCGCGACGACCGCGCCCCGCGCCCGTCCGCTCGCCGTGCGAGAGGTCCACCGGACGCGCGCTGTGTCCATGCCCCGCATGACCGTCCCCTCGCCCTCGCGTCCGTCCGGCGCCTCCGACAAGCGTCACATACCCTACGTAAACGGGCACCCCGGACCCGGAGCCCGTACGAAGGTGGTGGATCACCCCGCAATGGGGGCACCACCGAGGAGTGACCGCTGGGTGCGAGAGAATGGCTGCATGGAGATGCCGAGGAACGAACGGTCGCCGGAGAACCCGCAGATCCTGGTCGTGGGCCAGGACGGAATGGCTCTGGGCGGCGGCGGAGACGACGAATCCCGCGAGGTTCCGGTGACGGAGATGGTGGAACAGCCCGCCAAGGTGATGCGCATCGGCAGCATGATCAAGCAACTGCTGGAGGAAGTGCGCGCGGCTCCTCTGGACGAGGCGAGCCGGCAGCGGCTGCGGGAGATCCACGCCAGCTCGGTCAAGGAGCTCGAGGACGGGCTCGCGCCCGAACTGGTGGAGGAGCTGGAGCGGATCTCGCTGCCCTTCACCGAGGACGCGACGCCGAGCGACGCGGAACTGCGGATCGCGCAGGCCCAGTTGGTGGGCTGGCTCGAAGGGCTGTTCCACGGGATCCAGACGACGCTGTTCGCCCAGCAGATGGCGGCCCGCGCGCAACTGGAGCAGATGCGCCGCGCGCTGCCGCCGGGTGTCGGCGGGGGCGACGGCGAGGGCGAGGACCCGCGGACGATGGGCCGCTCGGGCGGCCCGTACCTGTAGAACCTTCTTGTAGATCCTGACCTCTGACGACGGCGAAGGGCCCGGTCCGTGCGGACCGGGCCCTTTCCAGTGCCGTCGGGCGTCAGGACGGCGGGTTGCCCGTCGAGACGCTCAGGTCGATCTTGACGTTGTCCGGGTCGACCTCGGTGCCCGCCGCCGGGAACTGGTCCATGACCGACCCCTCGCCGTACGTGTTCTCGTCGTAGGGCTTGATGGTCTTGCTCCACCCCGCGGCCCGCAGGCAGGCCTTCACCGAGTCGATGTTCTTGAGGTAGAAGTCCGGGACCTTGATCTTGTTCTCGTCGTTGCTGCCGATGGTCGGCTCGGTGCACTGGTCCGTCGCGATGGTCTTGGTGAGATCGGGGCCCTTGTGCCCGGCGACCGCCGACTGGGACGGCTTGTCGGTGCCACCGCCGCCCCCGGTGTCGTCGCCCTTGTTCAGCGACAGAGCCGTGATCAGACCGCCGATGGCGACGAGCGCGACGACGATCGAGGCGATGATCACCGCCTTGTTGCGGCCCCCGCCGCCCGCACCCTGCGTGCCGGTCGTGGCGGGCTGGTGGCCGACCGTGTACGGCGGCGGCGTGTGCTGCTGGCCCTGCGGCGCGTACGGGGACGCGGGCGGCGGCGTCTGGTAGCCGCCCTGCATGTTCTGCTGCGGGTAGCCGTACCCGGCCTGCGGCTGCGGCGTCGGCGCGCCGTAGTGGCCCACCTGGTACGGCTGCTGCACGGGGCCAGGGGCGGGCACCCCGCTCTGGTCGACCGGCGGGAAGACGGCCGAGCCGACGCCCGCGCCGCTCGCCGTCGGGGCGCCCGGCACGATGCTCGGCGCGACGGACGGTGCGCCGGCGAGCGACTGGGCGACGCGCAGGCACTCGTCCCGCATCGCCTCCGCGCTGGGGAAGCGCTCGTTCGGGTTCTTCTTCAGGGCGCGGGCCACGAGCGCGTCGACGGCGGGCGGCAGCGAGCGGTTGATCGAGGAGGGCGCGACCGGCTCCTCCTGGACGTGCGCGTAGGCGATGGCGAGCGGCGAGTCCGCCTCGAACGGCAGCCGCCCCGTGACCAGTTGGAAGAGCATGATGCCGACCGAGTAGAGGTCGGAGCGGGCGTCCACGCCGCGGCCGAGCGCCTGCTCGGGCGAGAGGTACTGCGGGGTGCCTACGACCATGCCGGTCTGCGTCATGGAGGTGACGCCGGACTGCATGGCGCGGGCGATGCCGAAGTCCATGACCTTGACGACGCCGCGCTTCGTCATCATCACGTTGCCCGGCTTGATGTCGCGGTGTACCAGGCCCATCTCGTGGCTGATCTCCAGCGCGGCGAGGACGTCGGCGGTGATCTTCAGCGCCTTGTCGGAGGGCATGGCGCCGTACTGGCGCACGTCCTGGTCGAGCACGGAGCCGAGCGGAAGCCCCTCGACGTACTCCATGACGATGTACGGCGTGATCGTTCCGTCGAGGTCGTCCTCGCCCGAGTCGTAGACCGAGACGATGTTCGTGTGCGTGAGCTTGGCCACGGACATGGCCTCGCGCTGGAAGCGCTGGCGGAAGGAGTCCTCGCGGCCGAGTTCCGTGTGCAAAGTCTTGATGGCGACGGCCCGGTCGAGCCGGGTGTCGTGCGCGAGGTGCACGGACGCCATGCCGCCCTGGCCGAGCAGGTCACGCAGCTGATAGCGGCCGCCCGCAACGGACCGACCCGCGTAGCGGCCACCGGCGCCACCGTCTTGGCTCATGTCTTACGTCCCCCATCGCGCCCCGCGTCGGCGCGGCCGGTGATCGAATTCAGCTATTCCCGGCCAAGTCTGCCCGAGGCCACGGGCACGTCAAGCTCGATGCCCGATCCGTGACCGTACGGGCGGGAAGCGTCGCGCAAGCGTTACAGGTCCATGACCACCGGTCCCGGCGCGGGACGGTCATGGAACGCTCGTCGAACGGGCGCGAAAATTGCGCGCACGATTTGCAAGGCGTGCACGGCAACGGGTTTGATGTCCGGTCCATCTCGGAACGGAGCCGCGTCCGAAGCCTGTAGCGTGGCCCGACGGAGACCGTATTTCACAACCGCGCGTACTCCGACGAGTGATCCGGCGGCAACGGCAGCACGGACAGAAACGACGGCGAGGACTGATGGCACAGCAGCAGCGCGCTCAGGGCCCGTCCGACCCCGAGGCGACTGGCGGCGGTATGTCAGATGCGCCGGAGATGTGGGGTAACGGCGGGCTCGTCGGGGACGGCCGGTACCGGCTGACGCACAGACTCGGCCGGGGCGGCATGGCCGAGGTGTTCGCGGCCGAGGACGTACGCCTCGGGCGCACCGTCGCCGTGAAACTGCTCCGCTCCGACCTCGCCGAGGACCCGGTCTCCAAGGCCCGCTTCACGCGCGAGGCCCAGTCGGTCGCCGGCCTCAACCACCACGCCGTCGTCGCGGTCTACGACTCCGGCGAGGACCACGTGAACGGCTCGACCGTTCCGTACATCGTCATGGAGCTGGTCGAGGGCCGCACCATCCGTGACCTGCTGCTCAACGCGGAGGCGCCCGGCCCCGAGCAGGCCCTCATCATCGTCTCCGGGGTCCTTGAGGCGCTCGCCTACTCGCACCAGCACGGCATCGTGCACCGCGACATCAAGCCCGCCAACGTGATCATCACCAACACCGGCGCGGTGAAGGTGATGGACTTCGGCATCGCCCGCGCCCTGCACGGCGCGCAGTCCACGATGACGCAGACCGGCATGGTCATGGGCACCCCGCAGTACCTCTCGCCCGAGCAGGCGCTCGGCAAGGCCGTCGACCACCGCTCGGACCTCTACGCGACCGGCTGCCTGCTCTATGAGCTGCTCGCGCTGCGGCCCCCGTTCACCGGCGAGACGCCGCTCTCCGTCGTCTACCAGCACGTCCAGGACATCCCCGTCCCGCCGTCCCAGGTCACGGACGGGGTGCCGCCGGAGCTGGACGGCCTCGTCATGCGCTCGCTCGCCAAGGACCCGGACGACCGGTTCCAGACGGCCGAGGAGATGCGCGGGCTCGTCCAGTACGGCCTGTCGATGCTGTACGAGCAGGGCGGCCACACCGGCACCTGGAACACCGGCCCGGTCGACGCCGCCGCGCACGAGGGCGGCACCACCGCGGCGATGGGCCTGGCCGGCACCACCGCGCTCCCGCACCCCGGCGACCACGGCTCCACGGCCGCGCAGCCGATGCTGCGCCCGCCGGGCGACGACGGCGGCTTCGACGGCCAGGGCAACCGGGGCGGCAGCGGCCGCGGCAAGCTGTGGATCGTCGCCGCGCTCGCGGTCATCGCGATCGCGGTGGGCGTCGCCCTGGCGCTCAGCGCGGGCAACGACAAGGGCGACGGCGGCGGCACCAAGCAGTCCCCGTCGGCGACCGAGTCCAAGAAGTCGAAGGAGCCGAGCAAGTCGGCCAGCGACGACGCGACCAAGGGCGAGACGCAGGACCCGAACGAGGACACCGGCGGCCAGAGCGACTACACGCCGCCCGCCCAGCCGGGCACGGGCGGGAACGGGAACTGGACGCCGACGAAGTCGGCGTCGAACCAGCCGCCGCAGCAGAGCGGGCAGCCCTCGGCGCCGGAGACCCCCACGGAGACGGAGCCGGAGTCCCCGCCGCCGTCCTCCGTGACGACCGGCGGCGGTGGCAACGGCGGCGGCGGTGGCAACGACGCGGGCGGCACCGGCGACGGTGGCACCGACACGGGCGGCGAGACCGGCGGCGGCAACGCCGGGGCCGCGGCGGGCACCGACACGGGCGGCCTCACCGGCGGCTGAGCCAGGAGCCGCGCGGCCAGGAGCCGCGCGGCTACGCGTCCCGCAGCTCGTGCACGGTCACGAGCTGCGGGTCCACGCGCAGATACACCGGTTCGAACCGCTCGCCGTCCGCGAAGTGCGGGGCGGGCCCGAACAGCTCCAGCTCGGCGGCGGTGGGCTCGACCTGCGCGCACGTGCCGACGCACTGCACGGACCAGTGGGTGCCGCGGGCGCCGGGGCCCAGATTGTCCGCGCCGTACGCGACCACGCTGCCGGCGCAGGCCAGGTGGTAGCCGTAGCCGCGGTGCAGGCGGAGCAGCAGCCGTCCGCCCGCCACGATGTGGCGGGCGGCGGCCAGGAAGGGCAGGGCGCGCATGCTGGTGGCCACGCGCCCGTGACGTACCCGCGCGAGCAGCTCGAAGCCGCGCTCCGGGTCGTGCGGCCACGTCGTCTCGGGAGGCATGCCACCACTGTGCGCCGCCGGGCCCGCGCGGCAGAAGGGGCGCCCGCCCCCGAACGGGCGGGACCTAGGTCCCGGACCGCGTGCGGTCAGTGCTGCTTCTGGGCCTGCATGCGTGCCACGTAGGCCGCCGCCTGCGAGCGGCGCTCCATGCCGAGCTTGGACAGGAGGCTGGAGACGTAGTTCTTGATCGTCTTCTCGGCGAGGTGGAGGCGCTCGCCGATCGCGCGGTTGGTCAGGCCCTCGCCGATCAGGTCGAGAATTTTGCGCTCCTGTTCGGTGAGGTTCGCGAGCCGGTCGTCGTCCTTGGAGCGGCCCCCGTCGCGCAGCCGCTCCAGGACGCGGGCGGTGGCCACGGGGTCGAGCAGCGAGCGGCCCGCCGCCACGTCGCGGACGGCCGTGAGCAGCTCGTCGCCCCGGATCGCCTTGAGGACGTAGCCGGAGGCTCCCGCCATGATGGCGTCGAACAGGGCCTCGTCGTCCGCGTACGAGGTCAGCATCAGGCACCGGATCGACTCGTCCTGGGAGCGGATCTCGCGGCAGACCTCGACGCCGCTGCCGTCCGGGAGGCGTACGTCGAGCACGGCGACGTCGGGCCTCGTCGCGGGGATGCGCACCAGGGCGTCGGCGGCGGTGCCGGCCTCGCCGACGACCTCGATGTCCTCCTCCACGGCGAGCAGCTCGTGGACGCCGCGGCGCACCACTTCATGGTCGTCGAGCAGAAATACGGTGATTTTTCCGTCTTCGCGCACGATGGCAGTCTCACACACCGGCTCTTCCCGCGCGCTGGGTGACCGGGATAACGTGCCGGTGTTCCGGCCCGCTGCCAGGCTGAGACCAGGGCACAGTCCACACGCTGTGACCTGCGACGCTCCACCGGCCGCGCGAATAGTAGGAGATCCAAGCATCGAATTACTTGGAAATCCAAGCAAAATCGCAGGTCAGATGGGGTTTCGCAGATGTGTGGCGCACTGGGTAACGTGCTGGGTGAAGGGTGCTTGCCGGAGCACAGGTTCTTTTCGTTTTTCCTAGTCACGCCTGAACCCGGCTCCACCGCACCCACCCCGTGCGTGGACGGATCAGGCGAGCCGAGCCGACTGGCCATCCGGCAATCCCGGGGGCCGGACCGACGGAGGAGCACACGTGACCGTAGACAGTGCTGACAGCACTGCCGCCGCGCAGAAGGCGCAGCCGCCGCGCAAGCGGGCCGCCGCGAAGAAGTCCCCGAGGAAGACCGCGGCCAAGGCCGCCGCGGCCCAGGGACCCGAGCTGGTGCAGCTCCTGACCCCCGAGGGGAAGCGGGTCAGGACGGCGCAGACCGCGGTGTACGACGCGTACGTCGACGCGATCACCGACGACGAGTTGCGCGGCCTGTACCGCGACATGGTCCTCACCCGCCGCTTCGACGCCGAGGCCACCGCCCTGCAGCGCCAGGGCGAGCTGGGCCTGTGGGCGTCGCTGCTCGGCCAGGAGGCCGCCCAGATCGGCTCCGGGCGGGCCACCCGCGAGGACGACTACGTCTTCCCGACCTACCGCGAGCACGGCGTCGCCTGGTGCCGCGGGGTCGACCCGACCAACCTGCTCGGCATGTTCCGCGGCGTGAACAACGGCGGCTGGGACCCGAACAGCAACAACTTCCACCTGTACACGATCGTCATCGGCTCGCAGGCGCTGCACGCCACGGGCTACGCGATGGGCGTGGCCAAGGACGGCGCGGACTCCGCCGTCATCGCCTACTTCGGCGACGGCGCCTCCAGCCAGGGCGACGTCCTGGAGTCCTTCAACTTCGGCGCCGTCTACAACGCGCCGGTGGTCTTCTTCTGCCAGAACAACCAGTGGGCGATCTCCGAGCCCACCGAGCGCCAGATGCGCGTGCCGCTGTACCAGCGCGCGCAGGGCTTCGGCTTCCCCGGCGTCCGCGTCGACGGCAACGACGTCCTCGCCTGCCTCGCCGTGACCCGCTGGGCCCTGGAGCGGGCGCGCGGCGGCGAGGGCCCGACCCTGGTCGAGGCGTTCACGTACCGCATGGGCGCGCACACCACCTCCGACGACCCGACGAAGTACCGGGCGGACGAGGAGCGCGTCGCCTGGGAGGCGAAGGACCCGATCCTGCGCCTGCGCACCTACCTCGAGGCCGTGACCGACACGGACGAGGCGTTCTTCGCGGAACTCGACGCCGAGAGCGAGGCGTTGGGCAAGCGGGTGCGTGACGTCGTACGGGCCATGCCGGACCCGGGCCACCTCGCGATCTTCGAGAACGTGTACGCGGACGGGCACGCGCTCGTCGACGAGGAGCGCGCGCAGTTCGTCGCCTACCAGGCGTCGTTCGCCGACGAAGCGGCCGGGGAGGCCTGAGGACATGGCGGTACAGAAGCTTCCGATCGCCAAGGCGATCAACGAATCGCTGCGCACGGCGCTGGAGAACGACCCGAAGGTCCTCGTCATGGGCGAGGACGTCGGCAAGCTCGGCGGCGTCTTCCGCGTCACCGACGGCCTGCAGAAGGACTTCGGCGAGGAGCGGGTCATCGACACCCCGCTCGCCGAGTCCGGCATCGTCGGCACCGCCATCGGCCTGGCCCTGCGCGGCTACCGGCCGGTGGTCGAGATCCAGTTCGACGGATTCGTCTTCCCGGCCTACGACCAGATCGTCACCCAGCTCGCGAAGATGCACGCGCGTGCGCTCGGCAAGGTGAAGACACCGGTCGTCGTCCGTATCCCGTACGGCGGCGGCATCGGCGCGGTCGAGCACCACAGCGAGTCCCCCGAGGCGCTGTTCGCGCACGTGGCGGGGTTGAAGGTGGTCTCCCCCTCCAACGCCTCGGACGCGTACTGGATGCTCCAGCAGGCGATCCAGAGCGACGACCCGGTGATCTTCTTCGAGCCGAAGCGGCGCTACTGGGACAAGGGCGAGGTCGACACCGAGGCCGTCCCCGGCGACCTGCACAAGGCGCGCGTGGTGCGCGAGGGCACGGACCTGACCCTCGCCGCGTACGGGCCGATGGTGAAGGTCTGCCTGGAGGCCGCGGCGGCGGCCCAGGAGGAGGGCAAGTCCCTGGAGGTCCTCGACCTGCGCTCGATCTCGCCGATGGACTTCGACACCGTGCAGAAGTCGGTGGAGAAGACCCGCCACCTGGTCGTCGCCCATGAGGCGCCGGTCTTCTTCGGCTCCGGTGCCGAGCTGGCCGCGCGGATCACCGAGCGGTCCTTCTACCACCTGGAGGCGCCCGTGCTGCGGGTCGGCGGCTACCACGCCCCGTACCCTCCGGCGCGCCTGGAGGACGAGTACCTGCCGGGCCTGGACCGGGTGCTCGACGCCGTCGACCGCTCGCTTGCGTACTGAGAGGGGCTGACCGTCATGGCGCGCGAATTCAAGATGCCCGACGTGGGCGAAGGTCTGACCGAGGCCGAAATCCTCAAGTGGTACGTACAACCCGGTGACACCGTCGAGGACGGACAGGTCGTCTGCGAGGTGGAGACGGCGAAGGCGGCCGTCGAGCTGCCGATCCCGTTCAACGGGGTGGTCAAGGAGCTGCTGTTCCCCGAGGGCACGACGGTCGACGTCGGCCAGGTGATCATCTCCGTGGACGTGGCGGGGGACGCGCCCGAGCCCGAGCCCGTCGTGCAGGCCCCTGTCGACACCGCGGCGGAGGCCGAGGCCGAGAGCGCCGAGCCGCAGGGCCGGCAGCCCGTGCTCGTCGGCTACGGCGTCGCCGAGACATCCACCAAGCGGCGGGCCCGCAAGGGTGCCGAGGCACCGGTCGGCGGGGCGGCGGCGAACGGCACGGCGGCCGCCGGGACGGCCGCCAACGGGACGGCCGCCACCGGCGCGGCGGCCACCGGCCCGGGGGCCAATGGGACGGCCCCCACCGGCACGGCCCCCAACGGGACGGCCGCGGCGGTCGCCGCTCAGCGGCCGCTGGCCAAGCCGCCCGTGCGCAAGCTCGCCAAGGATCTCGGCGTGGACCTCGCCGCGGTGATCCCGTCGAGCCCCGACGGCATCATCACGCGCGAGGACGTGCACGCGGCGGTGGCGCCCGCGCCGACGGCCCCCGAGGCCCCGGCGCAGGCACCGGCTCCGGCTCCCGCGTCGGTGGCGGCGCCCGCGGCCTCGTACGACAGCGTCCGCGAGACGCGCATCCCCGTGAAGGGCGTGCGCAAGGCGACGGCGCAGGCGATGGTCGGCTCGGCGTTCACCGCGCCGCACGTCACCGAGTTCGTGACGGTCGACGTGACGCGCACGATGAAGCTCGTCGAGGAGCTGAAGGCCGACAAGGACATGCAGGGGCTGCGGGTCAACCCGCTGCTGCTCATCGCCAAGGCCCTGCTCGTCGCCATCAAGCGCAACCCGGACATCAACGCGGCGTGGGACGAGGCCAACCAGGAGATCGTCCAGAAGCACTACGTGAACCTGGGCATCGCCGCGGCGACCCCGCGCGGGCTCATCGTCCCGAACATCAAGGACGCCCACGCCAAGACCCTGCCCGAACTGGCATCCGCATTGGGTGACCTGGTGGCCACGGCGCGTGAGGGCAGGACGTCCCCGGCGGCGATGCAGGGCGGCACGGTCACCATCACCAACGTCGGCGTCTTCGGCGTCGACACCGGTACGCCGCTGCTCAACCCGGGGGAGTCGGCGATCCTCGCCGTCGGGGCGATCAAGCTCCAGCCCTGGGTGCACAAGGGGAAGGTCAAGCCGCGTCAGGTAACCACCCTGGCCCTGTCCTTCGATCACCGGCTTGTGGACGGGGAGTTGGGGTCGAAGGTGCTCGCGGATGTGGCGGCCGTTCTCGAGCGTCCCCGGCGTCTGATCACTTGGGCCTAGCACCGTTACGGCGCCGCCCGGTTCTCCGGTGCGGCGCCGTCGTGGCAGGGCGCGCAGTTCCCCGCGCCCCTGACGGGGCGCCCCGCATCTCCGGGGCGCCTCCGTGCGGGACTACCTCTTGAAGCCGTAGTCCATGAGCTTCTTCGCGTCGGACGTGCGCGCGTTGACCGACGTCGACTTCAGGACCGTACCGATGACGGTCTTGCCGCTGCGCGTGGCGGCGAAGACGAGGCAGTAGCCCGCCTCCGGGCCCGAGCCCGTCTTCACGCCGATGGCGCCGGAGTACGTGCCGAGCAGCGTGTTGGTGTTGGACCACGACATGTAGCGGTAGCCGTTGGACTTCGTCGTGACCTTCTGCTTCGTCGACTTCGTCTTCACGATCGAGCGGAACGTGGAGTTCTTCATCGCCGACGAGGCGATCTTCGTCAGGTCGCGCGGCGTCGAGTAGTTCTTGCCGTTGCCGATGCCGTCGAACGAGTCGAAGTGGGTGTTCTTCAGGCCCAGGTCCGTGGCGCTCTTGTTCATCTTGGCGATGAAGCTCTTCACACGCGCGGCGCGCGTGGAGCCCGAGCCGAACTTGTCCGCGAGCGCGTACGCGGCGTCGCAGCCGGACGGCAGCATCAGCCCGTAGAGGAGTTGGCGAACGGTGACCTTGTCGCCGACGATGAGCCGGGCCGACGAGGCGTTGTTCTTCACTATGTAGTCGCTGTAGGCCTTCTGGATCGTGACCTTGGAGTCGAGGTTCAGGCCGCGCTGGGCCAGCACCACCTTCGCGGTCATGATCTTCGTCGTGGACCCGGTCGACCGGCGGGTGTCCGCGGCCTTGGTGAACAGGGACTTGCCCGTCCCGTTGTTCATCACGAACCCGCCGGCGGCGGCGATCTTCGGTACGGCCGGTGCGGAGGCGGCCTGTGCGGAGGTGGTCAGCGCTCCGCTGGTGAGCACGGTTCCGGCGACCAGAACCGCGATGCCCGTTATGCGAGTCTTCAAGATGGACGCTCCAAGTGCCCTTAATGCGCCGCCCTTTGGGCGGGACGCGCAATGATGAGACACGTGGGGCGGGTGGGGGGTTGCACGGACGGAGCACAAAATCTCGTAAAGCCGCCTGGTGTCACCATTCGGTCGGCATCCCACATGGCGGACGCGGTCCGGCTTGCGTACGTGTTGTATCTATGATGTGCGCATGCCCTCGACCGTCACCGAAAAACGCGCCCCCGCTGCCGACCGCGTCTACGCCCATGTGAAGCGCGGTGTGCTCGAACGCCGCTACGAGGGCGGCACCTTGCTCACCGAGGGCGAACTCGCCGACGCCGTCGGGGTCTCCCGTACCCCCGTGCGCGAGGCGCTGCTCAAGCTGGAGGTCGAGGGGTTGCTGCGGCTCTACCCGAAGAAGGGCGCCCTCGTGCTGCCCGTCTCGGCGCAGGAGATCGCGGACGTCGTCGAGACCCGGCTGCTCGTCGAGGAGCACGCGGTGCGCAAGGCCGTCCCCGCGCAGCCGCGGCTCATCGAGCGCCTGGCGGAGTTGCTCGACACCCAGCGGCTCCAGGCCGCCGCAGGACAGTTCGCGGACGCCGCCGCCACCGACCGGTGTTTCCACGCCGAGATCGTGCGCAGCGGCGGCAACGAGATCCTCTCCCGCCTCTACGACCAACTCCGCGACCGGCAACTGCGGATGGGCGTCGCCGTCATGCACTCCCACCCCGACCGCATCGCCAAGACCCTCGCCGAGCACGGTGAACTCCTCGACGCGCTGCGCTCCGGGGACGCCGAGGCGGCGGTCGCCGTGGTGCGGCGGCACGTGGGCTGGTTCCAGAACCTGGCGCGGGGTGACGTGCGATGAGCTCCGCCTCCTCCGGCTCTCCCGGCTCGGCCTCCCTGCCCGGCGATCCGCCCGGCGGCCGCAGGGCGATAGCCGTCTGGTCCATCGGCGTCGCCGTCTACTTCGTCGCCGTCATCTTCCGTACGTCCCTGGGCGTGGCCGGGCTCGACGCCGTCGAGCGGTTCCACATCAACGCCTCCGCCCTCTCCACCTTCTCCATCCTCCAACTGCTCGTCTACGCGGGCATGCAGATACCCGTCGGCCTCATGGTCGACCGGCTCGGCACGAAGAAGGTGCTCACCTTCGGCGTGGTCCTGTTCACCGTCGGACAGCTCGGCTTCGCGTTCTCGTCGTCGTACGGGATGGCGCTCGCCTCCCGCGCGATGCTCGGGTGCGGCGACGCCATGACGTTCATCAGCGTGCTGCGGCTCGGCACCCGCTGGTTCCCGGCGCGGCGCGGGCCGCTGGTCGCGCAGCTCGCCGGGCTCGTCGGCATGGCCGGCAACCTCGTCTCCACGCTGGTCATCGCGCGGCTGCTGCACGGGATCGGCTGGGAGGCCGCGTTCGCCGGGAGCGCGCTCGCGGGCGTCGTCGTCCTGGTCCTGATGCTGCTCTTCCTCAAGGACCACCCCGAGGGGTTCGAACCCGCGCCCGTGCCCGCCGCGCACAAGGGAGCGGCGTTCGTGCGGGCGCAGATCGCGGCGGCCTGGCGCGAGCCCGGGACACGGCTCGGGCTGTGGGTGCACTTCACGACCCAGTTCCCGGCGATGGTGTTCCTGCTCCTGTGGGGGCTGCCGTTCCTCGTCGAGGCACAGGGGCTTTCGCGCGGGGTCGCCGGGGAGCTGCTGACGCTGGTCGTCCTCGCCAACATGGTCATCGGGCTCGTGTACGGGCAGATCGTCGCCCGGCATCACGCGGCGCGGCTGCCGCTGGCGCTCGGCACGGTGGGGACCACCGCGCTGCTCTGGGCCGCGCCCATCGCGTGGCCCGGGCGGGCGCCCATGTGGCTGCTCGTCGTGATGTGCGTGGTGCTCGGGGCGTGCGGGCCCGCGTCGATGATCGGGTTCGACTTCGCCCGGCCCGCGAATCCGCCCGAGCGGCAGGGCACGGGGTCCGGGATCGTGAACATGGGCGGGTTCATCGCGTCCATGACGACGTTGTTGCTGGTCGGGGTGTTGCTTGATGCCTCCGGCGACAATTACCGGGTGGCGTTCTCGGCGGTGTTCTTCTTGCAGGCGCTTGGGGTGAGCCAGATGTTGCGGTTGCGGAAGCGGGCGGCTCGGGCCGAGCGGGAGCGGCTGGTTGCTTCCCGGGTTGCGTCCGTGCACGTGCCTGCGTAGCTTTTCCGGGTTCTTGTGGCGGCCCCTCCGCTGGCGCCTGCCCGGCGCTTGGGGGCCGCCTTGCCCACCCGTGCCGCCCCTGGCGGCAGACTGCCCAAGGCGGGGGCGGACGGCGCTACGGGGTTACCGGGAGGGATGTCAGGATTGCGTTGGCCAGGGGCAGGTCGCCGTCTGCCTTGATCAGGTCTCCGGCCGCCTCCGGCGTCACCCGGCCGCAGGAGAGGCGGACGTACGTCTCCCAGTCCAGGGCCAGTGTCACCGCCGGGCCGAGAGAGGGTGCTCCGTCGATCGTGCCGCGGCCGTCCGCGTCGACGCGGACCGTGCGGAGGAACTCGACGGGGCCGTGGACGTCGATGACGATGGCCGAGTTGGCGGGGGCGCCGGCGTCCTTCGCGACGATCTTCGGCAGGGCCGCGAGGAGCAGGTCGCGGGTGACGTACGCGCCGGGGGAGTCGAGGTTGCCGGGGCGGTTGAGGGCCCAGCGGAGGTCCTGTTCGTGGACCCAGATGTCGAAGGCCCGGCGGCGCATGGCGAACTCGAGGGTCTCCTCGGCGCCGCGGGGGCCCCGCACGATCGTCTCCGGGGCACGGCTCTCGTTCCGCAGCTGACGCGAGCGGCGGATGATCGTGTACTCCAGCTCCGCGACCATCTCCGGCGCCGTGTGGTGGCGGCGGACGTCGACCTGGACCTCCTGGTAGCGCTGCGCCTCCGTCTTCACGTGGTACAGGTCGCGCGGCAGCGTGTGGATCGGCCGGGGGTCGCCGAGCATCTCGCAGTCGAGGCCGATGACGTGGGACACGATGTCACGCACGGACCAGCCCGGGCACGGGGTCGCCCGGTTCCACTCACCCTCGCCGAGCGGTGTGACCAGCTCGGATATCGCTTCCACGGCGTGGGACCAGGCGTCGGCGTAGGTCTGAAGGCTGGGGTGGAGACTCACGGAAGGGGACCCCTCGAGCGGTGTGGTGCGCGGTCGGTGAAGTAGAGACGGGAGGAGGCGGGCGGAGACGGCGGATACGGGCGGCGGCGGTGCGGTCGGCGGGCACGGGCTGCGGGGTGGATCGTGGCGCGTCTGTGGGGGTCCGGGGGCTCCCCCGGATTGGCACAGTACGCTGCCCGTAGGCACCCCTGCAGTGCTTTCGTGTGACGATCGTAGGCCCGTGTCGAAGACTCGAATGCCAGGACGGTGGTAGTGTGCGCGCCTCCCTCATCCAGATCGCGGTAAACGAGGACGAATCGGTCAACGACCGCAGGGCCCGCGTGAGTTCGCTGGTCGGCGCGGAGGCGGGCGCCGCGGACCTCGTCGTCCTGCCCGAGCTGTGGACGACCGGCGCCTTCGCCTACGACCTGTTCGCGGAGGAGGCCGAGCCGCTGGAGGGGCCGACCTTCGAGGCGATGGCCAAGGCGGCGAGCGAGGCGGGCGTGTGGCTGCACGCCGGGTCGATCCCGGAGCGGGACCCCGAGGGCCCGCTGTACAACACGGCGCTCACCTTCTCCCCCGACGGCGAACTCGTCGCCGCCTACCGCAAGATCCACCGGTTCGGCTTCGACAAGGGCGAGGCCGTGCTGATGAGCGCGGGCGAGGAGCTGGTCAGCGTACGCCTGCCGGAGACGGTCCTCGGCGTCAGCACCTGCTACGACCTGCGCTTCCCCGAGCTGTACCGGGGTCTCGTGGACCGGGGCGCGGAGACCCTGCTGATCTCGGCGGGCTGGCCCGAGCGGCGCCGCGCGCACTGGACGCTGCTGGCGCAGGCGCGGGCCGTGGAGAACCAGGCGTACGTCCTGGCCTGCGGAAGCGCCGGGACGCACGCGGGTGTCCCGCAGGCGGGGCACAGCATCGTGGTCGACCCGTGGGGCGAGGTCCTCGCGGAGGCGGGCGCCGGGGAAGAGGTGCTGCGGGTGGAGTTCGACCCGGCGCGGGTCGCGGCCACCCGGGACCAGTTCCCGGCGCTGAAGGACCGCCTGCTTGGCATGGAGACGCCGCCCCGCCGTTGACGGCCTGTACGCAGGGTCAGTCGGCGTCCCCCCGTTCCTTCTCCGCGAGGTGGATGACGCAGACCGCGACGGCGATGATCAGGGCCGGGTCGGCGTCCTCGCGGACCACGTTGACGCCGTAGGTGTCGCGCAGGCGCAGCCAGCGCCGGGAGACCTCGGCGAGGAGTTCGCCGTCGTACTCGATGGCGAACTCGCGGTCCAGGATCTTGCCGCTGACGTCCAGCTCGGTGCCGTCGACCAGCTCGACCCGGTAGTGGTTGCGCAGCAGCGACAGGCGCTTCCGCTTGATCTTGGCGAGCTGCTCGTCGCCGCGCTCGATGACCATCGTGTCGCGCAGGGCGAACATCTTCTCGTGGATGTCGATGAGCACCCGCCCGTCGGGCCCCTTCAGCTCGAAGGTGTCCCGCAGATGCATCGCCTTGCCGTCGACGAGGAACGCCTTGTGGCCGTTCTCGTCCTCGATCCAGTAGTCCTCGCCGATGGCGAAGAGCCGTTCCCGAACTTCATAGCGCATACGTCGATGCTTGCCCGGAACGCACGATTCGGACCCCCGGCAGACGAATGACAGCGGGCCCGGGCCGCGAGCCCGGCCACCCCCCGCGCGTGGCACCCTTGACATATGAACGACTCCGCGCCCGCAGCAGTCCGCCGTGCCCGTGTCCGCGCCCCCGAACTGGTCGGGAAAGGCGGCTGGCTGAACACCGGCGGCAAGGAATACACCCTCGCCGACCTGCGCGGGCGCATCGTCGTACTGGACTTCTGGACCTTCTGCTGCATCAACTGCCTGCACGTCCTCGACGAGCTGCGGGAGCTGGAGGAGCAGCACCGGGACACGCTGGTGATCATCGGTGTGCACTCGCCGAAGTTCGTGCACGAGGCCGAGCACGCGGCGGTCGTCGACGCCGTCGAGCGGTACGGCGTGGAGCACCCCGTGCTCGACGACCCCGAGCTGGCGACGTGGAAGCAGTACGCGGTGCGGGCCTGGCCGACGCTGGTCGTGATCGACCCCGAGGGGTATGTCGTCGCGCAGCACGCCGGTGAGGGGCACGCGCACGCCATCGCCAAGCTGGTCGAGGAGCTGGAGGCCGAGCACGAGGCGAAGGGGACGCTGCACCGCGGCGAGGGGCCGTACGTCGCGCCCGAGCCGGTCGCGACCGACCTGCGCTTCCCCGGCAAGGCGTTGCTGCTGCCGTCCGGGAACTTCCTGGTCAGCGACACCACCCGGCATCAGCTCGTGGAGCTGGCGGCCGACGGGGAGAGCGTCGTGCGCCGGATCGGCAGCGGTGAGCGCGGCTTCGGGGACGACGCGTTCAACGAGCCGCAGGGGCTCGCGCTGCTCGACGAGAACACCGTCGTCGTCGCGGACACCGTCAATCACGCGTTGCGTGCCGTCGATTTGGCGAGCGGGGCCGTGACCACCCTCGCCGGTACCGGGAAGCAGTGGTGGCAGGGGTCGCCGACCAGCGGTCCGGCCCTGGAGGTCGACCTGTCGTCGCCGTGGGACGTGGCCGTCTTCGGCGGCAAGGTGTGGATCGCCATGGCCGGTGTGCACCAGTTGTGGACGTACGACCCGGAGAACGGGACCGTCGAGGTCGCCGCCGGGACCACCAACGAGGGGCTGGTCGACGGG
Source organism: Streptomyces sp. NPDC046939 (assembly GCF_040644575.1). Classification (NCBI taxonomy): domain Bacteria; kingdom Bacillati; phylum Actinomycetota; class Actinomycetes; order Kitasatosporales; family Streptomycetaceae; genus Streptomyces; species Streptomyces sp. NPDC046939. The sequence continues at coordinate 38,233 of NZ_JBEYWV010000040.1, read as the reverse complement.
CCCGGCGCCGAGGCCTGGTTCGCGCAGCCCTCCGGGCTCGCCGCCACCGGGGAGCGGCTGTGGGTCGCCGACTCGGAGACCAGTGCCCTGCGCTGGGTCGACCTGGACGGGCACGTCCACACGGCCGTCGGCACCGGCCTCTTCGACTTCGGGCACCGGGACGGGGACGCCGCGCAGGCCCTCCTCCAGCACCCGCTCGGCGTCACCGCCCTGCCGGACGGCTCGGTCGCGGTCTCGGACACGTACAACCACGCCCTGCGCCGCTACGACCCGGCGACCGGGCAGGTGACGACGCTCGCCACCGATCTGCGCGAGCCGAGCGACGCCGTGCTCGTCGGGGACGACATCGTCGTCGTGGAGTCGGCCCGGCACCGGCTGACCCGGCTCCGGCTGCCCGAGGAGGCCGTACGGGTCGAGTCCGTCGCCCACCGCACGCAGCGCGCCGCGACCGAGGTGGCGGGCGGGAAGCTCGCCCTCGACGTCATCTTCCAGGCGCCGGCCGGGCAGAAGCTCGACACCCGGTACGGGCCCTCGACCCGGCTCCTCGTCTCGGCGACCCCGCCCGAGCTGCTCGTCTCCGGCGACGGCGCGGGCACCGACCTGGCGCGCGAGCTGACCCTGAACCCGGAGATCACCGAGGGTGTCCTGCACGTCTCGGCGATGGCCGCGTCCTGCGACGACGACCCCGCCAACGAGTACCCGGCCTGCCATGTCCACCAGCAGGACTGGGGTGTCCCGGTCCGTATCGCGGAGGGCGGCGCGGACCGGCTGCCGCTGGTGCTCGCCGGAATGGACGAGCACCAGCCCTGATCACCTGGCGGCGGCTCAGAAGTCGTAGGGCTTCTTGGTGTTCCAGGACAGCACCTCGATGCCGTCCGCCTGCTTGCCCGCGTACTCGACCTCGCCCGGCGTCCTCAGCGTGACGAAGGCGCCGGACGCGTCGGCGTTGTTCATGATCAGGGACAGCTTGATCGACGTGAAGTAGCTGTCCTCGGCCTTGATGTCCTGGTAGACGGGGAGCGCCGAGTAGACGGTGGCGCCCGGCTTCACGAGGATCGGCTGCGCGGGCTGCTGGTCGTCCTTGGCGAGCGGCCCATCGCCGTTGGCGTCGCCCGGCGTGACGACCGGGAACTTCTGGACGGTGCAGGCGGTGGCGGTCTTGTTGACGGCGGTGATCAGCAGGTGGTCGCCCTGCTGCTCCGGGTTCTTGCGCTGGAGGGTGTAGGAGAGGGACGTCACCTTGCACTCGGGCGCGGCGGTCTTCACGGTGGTGGTGTTCTTCGCGGTCTTCGCGTTCGCCGTGGTGCCGGCCTTCGTCGTGCCGCTGCCGGCGGCCTCGGCCTGGGCGGCCCCGCCCGACTGCCGGGCGTCGGCGGCGTCGGTCGCGGTGCCGGTGACGGTGGTCCCGGCGACGGTCGCCTTCGGGGCGGCGCCCTCGTCCTTGGTGCCGCCGTTGCCGCCGGAGCAGGCGGTCATGGTGAGCCCCGCGACGACAGCGGCGGCGGCGAGAACGGTCGTGCGGGCGGTGATGCGGGCCATGGTGGAGACTCCCCCGGTTTCAAGCGGTTCCGATGGGCCCGCCTGGTCCGGCGGGCTGCTGTGTGTCCCACCTTGCCCACCGCTGTCGCCGTCCGGTCGCCGACGCGCTATCGCCTCGTCGCCGTCTGACTGTCGGCCCGTGTGAGCTGGGCTTTCGCCCGCTGGATGCCGTCCTCGAAGCCCTGGCGGACCGCGTCCTCGTACGCCCTGACCAGACACGTACGGGCCTCCTCCTCGCGGCCCAGTGCGAGGAGCGCGGCGCCGCGCGAGACGCGGAGCAGGGTCTGCCGCAGGGGCGCCAGTCCTTCGGCTGCGGCGCCGGGCAGGGCGAGGCCGCGGTCCGCGCAGGCGAGCACGGCGTCGTGGTCGCCGAGGGCGAGGAGGCTGCGGGCGCGGTGCTCCAGGGCGAGCAGTTCGGTGAGCACGTCGCCGACGGAGTGGGCCAGGTCGGCGGCGCGCGCCAGGTGGGCGAGGGGTTCGGGGCCCGTCGCCCCGGTGCGGTCCAGGGCGACGGCGAGGTTGATCAGGGCGGTGGCCTCGCTGGACGGGTCGCCCGCGCGCGCGGCGAGCGCCGGGGCGCGCTCCAGGTGGTCGAGGGCCTGGGCGAGCTTGCCCTCCTCGGTGAGGACCCAGCCGCACAGCGCGCGGATCCGGGCCTCGGCGTCCGGGTCGCCGAGCCGTACGGCGGCGGCGAGGCCCTGTTCGAGCAGCGGCATCCAGTCGTCGCGTACGTAGCTGACGACGGACGGCCACTGGAGTACGACGAGGCGCCAGGCCCGGTCGTCGTGTCCGGCGGCGTGGGCGGCACCGGCGGCGGCTGCCAGGTTCTCCCGCTGGGCGGTGAACCAGGTGAGCGCGGCCGTACGGTCGGGCAGCGGTGGTCCGCCGAGGTCGGGGCGGACGTCGGCGGGCAGGACGCAGCAGGGCCGGTCGTCGGGTTCGGCGGTGGCGGTGGCGCGCAGGGCGGTGCGGACGTAGTGGTCGAGGAGGCGGACGAGGGGTTCGCCCGGGTCGGTGTCAGGGGCGGCCGGGGTGTCGTCGCGGGCGGGGCCGCGCGCGTAGAGCCGTACGAGATCGTGCATCCCGTACCGGCCCGGGGCCCGTTCGGTGACGAGGTGGGCGGCGGCGAGCCGGTCGAGGGCGGTGGCGGCGTCGGCGGGGGATGTCCCGGTGAGGGCCGCGGCGGCGTACCGGTCGAGGTCGGGGCCCGGGAGGTCGCCGAGGCGGCCGAAGAGGGTCTGGGCGTCGGCGGGCAGGGCGAGCAGGGTGAGGCGGAGCGCGGCGGCGACGCCCGTGTCGTCGACGTCGAGGAAGGCGAGGCGGCGCTGTTCGTCGGCGAGTTCGTCGGCGAGCGGGGCGAGGGGCCACTGCGGCCGGGCGTTGATGCGGGCCGCGACGACGCGCAGGGCGAGCGGCAGGCCCGCGCAGAGGGCGGCGAGCCGGGCGGCGGCGGCCGGTTCGGCGGCGAGCCGCTCCTCGGCGCCGGTGGCGGCGGCGAGCAGCGCGGCGGAGGCGGGGCCGTCGAGGACGCCCATGTCGACGGTGCGGGCGAGTTCGCTGACCGCGAGCCCGTCGAGCCGCAGCCGGGACGTGACGAGGGCGGCGCTGCCCTGCCCCGCCGGGAGGAGCGGGCGGACCTGGGCGGCGGTGCGGGCGTTGTCGAGGACGACGAGGAGGCGCCGGTCCTCGGTACGGGACCGGTAGGCGGCGGCAAGCGCGCCCGGCGTGTCCGGGAGTTCGCGGGGTGCGACGCCGAGGGCGATCAGGAACTCGCGGAGGACGTCGGCGGTGTCGGGGGCGCCCGGGTCGCCGCCGGCCTCGTCGTCGAAGCCGTGCAGGTCGGCGAAGAGGACGCCGTCGTAGCGCGCGCGTGCGGTGTGCGCCCAGTGCAGAGTGGCCGCCGACTTGCCGACCCCGGCGGGTCCGGTGACGACGACGACCGCGTGGTCGCGCTCGGCGGCGGCGGTGATCGCGGCGAGCTCCCGGTCGCGGCCGACGAATCCGCGCGGCGGGCGCGGCAGCAGGTCGGGGCCGTCCGTACGGGGCGCCGGGTCGGATGAGAGGGCCGGTACGGGCGCCGGTTCGGCCTTGGTTTCCTGGCAGCCCGCGAGGATCTCCGCGTACGCCTCGCGGAGCGCCGCGCCGGGGTCGACGCCCAACTCGTCGGCGAGCAGGGTGCGGGTGCGGTGGTACTGGTCGATGGCGTCGGACTGGCGGCCCGAACGGTAGAGCGCCCGCATCAGCGCGGCGGCGAGCGACTCGCGCATCGGGTGGGCGACGGCCTCGGCGTGCAACAGGGAGGCGGCGCGCGCGTGGTCGCCGAACTCGCCGTACGTACGCGCCAGATGCTCGACCGCCGACAGCCGCGCCTCCTCCAGCCCGTCCGCCGCGACCCGCAACGGGCCCGCGGTGGCGACGCCGACGAGCGCCGGCCCGTGCCACAGCGCCAGCGCCTCACGCAGCAGGGCCGCCGCGTCGTCGGGGGAGCGCTGGTCGTGGGCGAGCCGGACCAGTTCCTCGAAGCGGTGGGCGTCGAGCAGCGACTCGGGCATCTCCAGGACATAGGCGTCGCCGTGCGTGACGAGGCGCACGCCCCATTCGTCGGCGCCGCCCTGCGCCAGCAGCGCCCGCAGCCGCGACACATGGCCCTGCGCGACGGTCCTGGCCCGCGCGGGCGGCCCCTCGGGCCACAGCGCGTCGATCAGCTGCTCAAGGGGGACCGCCCTGTTGGGGCGGAGGAGCAGCGCCGCGAGCAGGCTGCGCCGCTTGGCCGGGCCGAGCGGCAGCTCCCCGCTCCCGGTGGCCACGGCGACCGCGCCGAGCAGCCGGAACTCCACGGCGGTGTTCCCCCTCCATATGCCCTGAAAAGCCAGGTGATCAGGTGATCAGGGTACGTGGAGGGGCTACCGAGGAGTACGTGGCACCGGGCACATGGCCGGTACCCGCCGGGCGCGAGCGGAACAGGCTCAAATGCGGCGGTTCCGCTCGTCCTCGATCACGGTCGTCTGCGCGGGCGGCATGACCACGCCCCGGCGGCGGCCGACGCTGCGGAACACGAAGAGCCCGATCAGGCCGACGATCATGAAGATCCAGCCGACCAGCGTGAGGTTGACCCCCTTCATGTGCCAGTCGGTCGCGAAACTGAGGATCGCCCCGACGGCGATCAGGATGATGCAACCTCCCATGCTCATGAGGTCCGCCTCCCCAAAGTTGTCTGTCACGTGGGTACTTGAGGGCTCCGGGTACCCGGAGCGCCCCGCGTCACACGGCTGTTCGGGGAGGCGGCGCGCGGTCAGCCCTCCAGGAAGGCGGTCAGCGCGTTCGCCAGCAGGTACGGATCGTCCGCGCCGCACAGCTCACGGGCGCTGTGCATCGACAGGATCGCCGCGCCGATGTCGACGGTCTTGATGCCGTGCCGGGCCGCGGTGATCGGGCCGATCGTGGTGCCGCACGGCATCGCGTTGTTGGAGACGAACGACTGGAACGGCACGCCCGCCTTCTCGCACGCCGCCGCGAACACGGCACGGCCGCCGCCGTCCGTCGCGTACCGGTTGTTGACGTTGACCTTCAGGATCGGGCCGCCGTTGGCGCGCGGGTGGTGCGTCGGGTCGTGACGCTCGCCGTAGTTCGGGTGCACGGCGTGCCCCGTGTCCGACGACAGGCAGATCGTCCCCGCGAAGGCCCGCGCACGGTCCTCGAAGGAGCCGCCGCGCGCGAAGACGGAACGCTCCAGCACGGTGCCGAGCAGCGGGCCGTCCGCGCCGGTGTCCGACTGCGAGCCGTTCTCCTCGTGGTCGAAGGCGGCGAGCACCGGCACGTACGGGAGGGCGCCCGCCGCGTCACGCTTGCTCGCCTCGACGAGCGCGGCGGTGCAGGCGTGCACGGACAGCAGATTGTCCATACGAGGGCCCGCCACCAGCTCCTTGTCGCGGCCCAGGTAGGCCGGGGGCTCGACCGAGTACGTCATCAGGTCCCAGCCGGTGACCGAACGGCGCTCCAGGCCGTACTCGTCCTCGACGAAGCCAAGCAGGTCGCCCTCGTGCACATCGCCGCCCAGGCCCCAGATCGGCTGCATGTGGCGCTGCTTGTCCAGCTTCAGGCCGTCGGCCGTGACCGAACGGTCCAGGTGGATCGCGAGCTGCGGGACGCGCAGCAGCGGGCGGTCGATGTCGATGAGCCGCTCGGAGCCGTCGCGGAGCGTGATCCGTCCGGCGAGGCCCAGGTCCCGGTCGAGCCAGCTGTTGAGCAGCGGGCCGCCGTAGACCTCCACGGCGACCTGGCGCCAGCCGTTGCTCCCCATGTCCGGTTGCGGCTTCACCCGCAGGTTCGGGGAGTCCGTGTGCGCGCCGACGATACGGAACGGGGTGTGCGGGTGCGCTCCGCTCGGCACGAACCAGGCGACGATCGCGCCGCCGCGCGTCACGAACTTGCCGCCGCTCGTGCCGTCCCAGGCGTCGACCTCCGCGAGCTGCTTGAAACCGGCCTTCTCCAGGCGGGCCGCCACCGTTGCCACGGCGTGGTACGGGGTCGGGCTCGCGGCGAGGAAGGTCAACAGGTCGTCGGTGTGCCCGCGATCGAAGGGGGCCTGGGGGTTTGCCATGCGGTCAGGGTAGTGCGGGTTGCATGGGCCCTGCCTGCGGCGGCCCACCGCCTATTGATGTGCCCCTTTTGCGGCCCCGGGCGGGTGCGGGTTTCGTCGTGGCTGGTCGCGCAGTTCCCCGCGCCCCTGAGCGTCTGCCCCCATCGCGCCGATGTCGGGTGCGGGCGCGTCGTGGTTGCTCGCGCAGTTCCCCGCGCCCCTGTGGGGCATGCGGCTTCGCCGCAGCCCCATTGGCCCCTGAGATGGCGCACGCAGTGCGCATCTCAGGGGCGCGGGGAACTGCGCGACCAGCCACGACGAGAGTTGCGGACTAGGGACGCGCGCGAAGGCCCGTCGTTCCCGAGGGGGACGACGGGCCCGAGGCGTGATCCGGGTCGGCGGAGCCTAGAACGCCGCTTCGTCCAGGTCCATAACGTCCAGCCCCGACTCACTCGTCGCCTGCGCCAGTTTCCGCGCCCCGATGACCCCCGGCAGGACGTTCGCCGCGAAGAACTTGGCCGCCGCGATCTTGCCCTGGTAGAAGGGCACGTCCTTGCCGGAAGCCCCGGCCGCGAGCGCCTCGGCCGCCACCGCCGCGCCCTTCAGCAACAGGTAGCCGACGACGACGTCACCGGACGCCATAAGGAGCCGCGTCGTGTTCAGACCCACCTTGTAGATCGACTTGACGTCCTGCTCCGTGGCGGCCAGGTCCGTGAGCATGACGCCCACGATGGCCTCCAGCTCGACGGCCGCCTTGGCCAGGGACTCGCGCGCCCCGGCCAGCTCCTCCCCGCCCGTCTCGACCGCGAGGAACTTCTTGATCTCCTCGGCGAGCCCGTTCAGCGCGGCACCCTGATTGCGGACGATCTTGCGGAAGAAGAAGTCCTGGCCCTGGATGGCCGTCGTGCCCTCGTACAGCGTGTCGATCTTCGAGTCACGGATGTACTGCTCGATCGGGTACTCCTGGAGGAACCCGGAGCCGCCGAACGTCTGGAGGGACTGCGCGAGCTGCTCGTAGCCCTTCTCGGAGCCGTAGCCCTTGACGATGGGCAGGAGCAGGTCGTTGAGCGCGTGCTCGGCGGAAGCGTCCTCGCCGGCCGCCTCCTTGACCTGGATCGCGTCCTGGACGGAGGCCGTGTAGAGCACGAGGGAGCGCATGCCCTCGGCGTACGCCTTCTGCGTGAGCAGGGAGCGGCGGACGTCGGGGTGGTGCGTGATGGTGACCTTGGGCGCCGTCTTGTCCATGAACTTGGCGAGGTCGGGGCCCTGGACGCGCTCCTTGGCGTACTCAAGGGCGTTGAGGTAGCCGGTCGACAGCGTCGAGATCGCCTTCGTGCCGACCATCATGCGGGCGAACTCGATGATGCGGAACATCTGGCGGATGCCGTCGTGCTTGTCGCCGATCAGCCAGCCCTTGGCGGGGTGCTTGTCGCCGAAGGTCATCTCGCACGTGTTGGACGCCTTGAGGCCCATCTTGTGCTCGACGTTGGTCGCGTAGACGCCGTTGCGCGCGCCCAGCTCGCCGGTCTCCCAGTCGAACTCGAACTTCGGTACGAGGAAGAGGGAGAGGCCCTTCGTGCCGGGGCCGTGGCCCTCGGGGCGGGCGAGGACGTAGTGGAGGATGTTCTCCGACATGTCGTGCTCACCGGAGGTGATGAACCGCTTCACGCCCTCGATGTGCCAGGAGCCGTCGTCCTGCTGGACGGCCTTGGTGCGGCCGGCGCCGACGTCGGAACCGGCGTCCGGCTCGGTGAGGACCATCGTCGAGCCCCACTGCTTCTCGACGGCGATCTCGGCGACCTTCTTCTGCGCCTCGTTGCCCTCCTCGAAGAGGATGCCGGCGAACGCCGGGCCGGAGGAGTACATCCAGATCGCCGGGTTGGCGCCGAGGATCAGCTCGGCGTGGGCCCAGATGAGGGAGCGCGGCGCGGTGGTGCCGCCGATCTCCTCGGGCAGGCCGAGGCGCCAGTACTCGGCGTCCATGAACGCCTTGTAGGACTTCTTGAAGCTGGCCGGGATCGGCGCGGTGTTGGTCTCCGGGTCGAAGACCGGCGGGTTGCGGTCGGCGTCCGCGAAGGACTCGGCCAGGTCGTTCTCGGACAGCCGGGCGACCTCTTCGAGGATGCTCTTGGCCGTGTCGACGTCCATGTCCCCGAACGGGCCGGTGCCGTACAGCTTGTCGCGGCCGAGCACCTCGAAGAGGTTGAACTCGATGTCGCGGAGATTCGACTTGTAGTGCCCCATGGCGACGGCTCCGTAAAGGATCAGGGAGGTAGACCCGCGGCGTGGGGCCCGCTCGGTGCTCGGGCTCCGGGATCGTCCTCGTACGCGTACCAACTAGTAATCAACAGGATGCTACCCGCCGGTAATAAGACGCAACCCCTGACGCGTGAACTGTGACGAACGAGCCGTAAGTGGCTGGTTCCGCTGCCCGTCCCGCCGGTGCCCCGCCCCTCGGTAGGCTTTGCCCCATGTACGGATACGAGCAGCACGCAGGAGCTGCCGGCCAGAGCTACGCGCCGCCGCAGCAGGGCGGGTACGGGCAGCAGGCGCCGCCGCTGTACCCGGAGCCGTCGCCGCCCTCGCTCGCCGACGCGATCCGCGCGTTCACCACCGGCTCGATGTCCGCCGAGGACTTCCAGCAGATCTTCGCCACGTCGAAGGTCTACTGCCCGCGCGGCGACAATCCGGGCTTCCTCGCCCTGCACAACACGCAGCAGCCGGTGATCCCGATGTTCTCGACGCTCAAGGAGCTGCGCCGGTACGCGGGCAAGGAGTCGAAGTACTTCGTGATCACCGGCGCCGAGGTGATCGACCTGCTGCCCACCGGGTACGGCTTCGTCCTCGACATGGAGGGCGAGCACCGGATGGTCTTCGACGCGAAGGCCGTCGAGCAGATGGTCGACTTCGCCATGCGCCGTATGTACGGCTGATCCCGGCCATAGTCGGCCGCACCGGACGCCCGGAGGGAATTCCCTCCGGGCGTTCCGCGTTCTGGGTGGCAGAAAGTTCTACGTTCAACTAAAGTCGAGGCACGAGGACGCCAAGGAGGCCCCACCATGCCCGCTGTGACCGTCGAGAACCCGCTGACCCTGCCCCGTGTGGCCGCGCCGGCGGACGCCGTGGCGCGCCCCGTGCTCACCGTGACGACCGCCCCGACCGGCTTCGAGGGCGAGGGATTCCCGGTGCGCCGCGCGTTCGCCGGGATCAACTACCGCCACCTCGACCCGTTCATCATGATGGACCAGATGGGTGAGGTGGAGTACGCGCCGGGCGAGCCCAAGGGCACGCCCTGGCACCCGCACCGCGGCTTCGAGACCGTGACCTACATCATCGACGGCACCTTCATCCACCAGGACTCGCACGGCGGTGGCGGCACCATCACCAACGGCGACACGCAGTGGATGACGGCGGGCTCGGGCCTGCTCCACATCGAGGCGCCGCCGGAGTCCCTCGTCATGTCCGGCGGCCTCTTCCACGGTCTCCAGCTGTGGGTGAACCTGCCCGCCAAGGACAAGATGCAGAACCCGCGCTACCAGGACATCCGCGGTGGCCAGGTCAAGCTGCTCACCACCGCCGACGGCGGCGCGCTGCTCCGCGTCATCGCCGGTGAGTTCGACGGCCACGAGGGCCCCGGCATCACGCACACGCCGATCACGATGGTGCACGCCACCGTCCGCCCCGGCGCCGAGGCCGCCCTGCCCTGGCGCGAGGACTACAACGGGCTCGTGTACGTGCTCGCCGGGCGCGGCACCGTCGGCGCCGAGCGCCGTCCGATCCGCATGGGCCAGACCGCCGTCTTCGGCGCGGGCTCGTCGCTGACCGTACGGGCCGACGAGTCCCAGGACGGCAACACCCCGGACCTGGAGGTCGTCATCCTCGGCGGTCAGCCGATCCGTGAGCCCATGGCCCACTACGGCCCGTTCGTGATGAACACCAAGGCCGAGCTCCAGCAGGCCTTCGACGACTTCCAGGCGGGCCGCCTGGGCGTCATCCCGTCGAAGGAGCGCCTGCCGCACACGTAACCCACCCGTGTGCCGCACATGTGAACAAGCATGTGCGCCCCTTGGACCGACGGCCCGCCGACTCTGCACCCGGCGGGCCGTCATCCCTGTGTGCCCCCTGCTCACCGCCCGGCGAAACCTCGGATGTCAGGCGGTGACGGGTTCGGACTCCCGTACGGCCCTGGACCAGATCAACACGGCCGGGACCACCATGAGCAGTCCGATGCCCAGCAGGAGCGTGGCCGAGCTCAGCAGGATCCCCGCCACGCCGCCGATCGCGAGCCCCGCCGGTACGGCCGTCAGGTTGGCGGCACGGTAGGACGCTGTGGCCATGGGCCGCTCGACGTCCGTGATGGCCCGGGCCCTGAAGGTCTGGACACGGACCAGGACGACACCCGAGCAGAACTCGTCCAGGACGAATCCGGCGAGCACGAGCAGCAGCCCGCCGCCGCCCCCCACGTACGCACCCAGGCCGATCACCGTATAGGCGCCGACCGCACCGCATCCGAACAGGGAAGTGCCCCAGCCGCTGCGAAGCGTCGGCGGGAGCCGCTCGGCGACGTACGAACCCAGAACGGCGAACAGCACGGAGCAACTGCGGATGACGCCGTAGGTCGCCGCGGACAGAGGCGTCGTGTCGAGCAGTGCGATCAGCAGGACGGCTTCGATGACGCTCTGCCCGAAGTTGTACGACAGCGACCAGAACGAGATGGTGCGTATGGCCGGAGTCCGGAAGTTCACGGCCAGTCCCGCGCGGAGCGTGCTCTTCCTGGGCCGAGCCCCGTTCGCCGGGTCCTTCCCGGAAGGATCCGGTTCGCGAGCGTCCGCGCCTGTTGTGGCTCCCTTCGGTACGCGTACGCGCGGGATACGTGCCAGCAGCCCACAAGCTGCCAGTGCCAGGGCCGCGGCCGCACCGAACGTGGGAGCAAGGCCGAGGGCGGCGAGGCCCAGTCCGGTGACGAAGGGCGCTGCCGCGTCGGCGGAGGACTCGGCCATGCCGAGGCGCGCGTAGATCCTCGGTAGCGCCTCGTCGGCGAACGTCTGCGGGACGAGCACCTGTGTCGAGACGGCGGTCAGAACAGAACCGCAGGCCAGGGCGATGTTGGCCAGGCAGAAGATGCCGATGGCCACGCCGGAGGCGAAGGCGAGGCCAAGGGCCGCCAACGCGAAGGCCGCGACCCGGAGCAGCTCAGATCCGATCATGACGATGCGCTGGTCGAAGCGTTCGACGACCCGGGCCGCCGGGCCGGCCAGGAGTACCTGAGGAGCGAAGCGGCAGATGCCGAGCAGGGCGACGATCGTCGCGTTGGCGCCGAGGGCGTCCACCGCGACGAACGGCACCGAGAACTCGACAGCGGCGATGGCGAAGAACGAGAGGAAGTTGGCCACCGGCAGTGACGTCGCCAGTGAGTCACTCGTCTTCAGCGGATCAGTGGTGCTCGTCATCCGTCCTCAGGTATCCGTTCTGCGTCGTGGGCCGTGCGGCGGCCCACCGAAGTCGGCCATGCTCACGCCTCTTCCAGCACACCCGCGCGCAGGCACTCGATCACATCGGTGGCCGTCCCGTCGGTGACCGCGTTCTCCTGCTCCAGCAGGGCGACGAACAGATCGCGGGTGACGGGGACCTGGGCGTCCGGGTTGCTGAGCAGGTACCGGGCGCTCTCACCGGACCCGAACACCGCCATCACGGTCCCCTCCGCACGCCGGACCATGGTTTTCCTGGGCGGCGGGGAAGCGAACAGCCGGTCATCGGTGAGCAGGAAGCCGATGTCCGGGTGCCGGGCGAAGTCCAGCGCCTCCTTCGCCGACTCGATGATCGGCTGGGCCGGGCCGTTGAAGGAGGTGTTGACCAGGACCGGGATCCGACCCGCCTCCGCGATGCACGTGAGGATCTTGTGCAGTGCGGGGTTGTCGACCTCTGTCACCGTCTGCACGCGTGCCGATCCGTCGTCGTGCACGATCTCCTTCAGGACCCCTCGGTACTCCTCGCGCACCATGAAGTCGTAGTTCATGAACGGTGCGTCGTCGGGGCCGACGAAGTACGTCCGCAGGTCTTCTGCCCGGACCATGGGGGCGACCGGGCGCCACGGCTGCCTCCTCTTGATCCCGTTCAGCTTCGACTTGGCATCGTGACAGGCCACCGGGTGGCACAGGATCGACCTGTTCCCGAGCGCCCGTGGGCCGAACTCCGCCCGTCCCGCGTACCGAACCAGGATCTCCCCGTCCAGCAGTACATCGGCGGCACGACGGCTGAGGTCCGCTCCGCCGTGAGCGGCGGGTACGGAGTAGCCGTGACTCTCCGCCAGCTCGGGCGCAATCGGTTCGGCCGCGCGCCCCAGGAAGTCGGAGGTCACTTTCACCGAGCCCGCGGGGAGGTCCGCGGAGGTTCGTGCCCAGCCGAGGTAGGCGGCTCCGACCGAGATGCCCGCGTCGTGGGGGCACGAGGGAACGTAGAGGTTGCGCACCTGGGGCAGTGCGGCGATGGCGCTGTTGCCTGAGAGGTTCAGGAAGACACCGCCCGCGCAGCACAGGTCCGGTATCCCGCTGAGTTCGACGGCACGGGCGGCTTGCGCGACGATGAGCCGGTTGAACGCCTCCTGGACCGCTTGGGCGATGTCGGCGTTCTGCGTGATCTCCGTGGCCGCGTCGAGCAGCTGCCATCCGTTGCGCAGCCGTGGGACGTCCCCGGGGGCGATGATGTCGTCGGCGGTCAGTCGTGCCGGCTGCTCGTGGGGGAGCGCGGCGAGTGCCATGAGCTGACCGTGCGCGTGTTCCTTCCGGAACAGGAACCGGGCGACGTTGTCGTAGAGGCTCGCCTCGCTCTGCACGAACACATCCGGCTGGTTGTGCGGCCGGCTGAACGCCCGCTCGAGCAGCTGGAACCGGCCGTGACGGAACGCGTACATCGAGCGCATCTCGGTGTGTACCCGCGAGGACTCCAGGTCGGCGCGGCTCATGTCGCGGTAGTACGCCCGGAAGAACTCGCCGAACGGGAGACAGAAGTCCGCACCGTCCCAGGAGGAGGTGCCCGCGCTGTCCGAGACGAGCACCGTTGCCTCCGGGAACCCGGACGCGTACAGCGCCGACGCGGCGTGCGCCAGATGGTGTGAGACCACATGGTGGCGCTCGTCGTACGGGTCGAAGAGGTCAAAGGAGGCGGACACCAAGGGGCGCTGCAGTCCCACACCGGACGGGCCTGCTGCTTGGAAGGAGCTGACGATGACATCGACGTCGTCGAGGGTCAGGCCGGCGGTCGCCAGGACCTCTCGGACGGGGAGCCGGTTGGTCAGCGCCTCCTGGCCGTCGTACTTGCGACGGGTGACGCGTTCCTGCTGGATCGCCGCCAGCAGGACCCCGTCACGAACGACGGCGCAGGAGGACTCGTGGCCGCAGTGAATGCCCAGGGCGACGGTCATCGCTTGTAGTTCTCCAGGGGAGCGCCTTCGGGCATGAAACCGAACGTGAGGATGGAGACCTTCTCACCGTGGCTGATCGGCGTGCGGCTGTGTGCCTGCGTGCCGGCCAGGAAGATGACGACCTCACCGGGCTCCAGCTGGAACCTCTCCTTGCTGCCGTCCGCGTAGTGCATGTGCAGCGCAGACGGCTCCGCCGTCCCGGCGGGGATGTCGTGGGCGAGCATCATCAGCACGTTCAAGGAGAAGATGTCCGTGTCGATGTGCGGGATGATGCCCTGCCCGGCATCGCGGTAGTACAGGTAGCTCGCCACACCGGTGGCTTCCGCCTTCGGCACCACCGTGGCCACCAGATCAGCCAACTCCTGGCTCTTGGCGAGCCGGTTGGCGACAGGGCCTCCGTGGCCGAGGTAGTGCTCGTCGTAGGGCACCGCGGTCTCGCCGACGTGTGCCGATTCCTCGATCAGCGTGGTCAGCAACGCGTCGGTGAGAAAGGAGGGGCGCCCCCGGTACTGCACCCCGCGCGGGTCCGCCACGTCGTACGGGCAGAGCATCTCCAGCGCGTCGGTCACCGCCTTGCGGCCCGGGGCCGCGGCGGGCTCCTGAGCGGCTACCAGACGCCCGGCCGAAAGCCCCAGGATCAGTTTGAGATTCGCCTGCTCCGCCGGCGAAAGGTGCTCGTGCAGTCCGGCGAGGCGGCGACCCATGGTCGACGTGTTACTCATGCGTTCCCCCAAGGGTGCGGTAGCCGAAGGACACCAGGCGGATCGCCTCGTCGGCGGTGGTCCTGGTGCGCTGATGCGTGACACTGTCCGCGAAGAAGATGAGAGATTCCCCCGCCTTCAGGTGGAGGTGGATCGCGTCTTGCCCCGGCGGATGAAGAATGAGTTCGGAGCGTTGCCCGCTGCCCGCTCGGTGTTCGAGCATGGTGAGGATGTTCAGTGAGAACTCGTCCTTGTCGACATGCGGATCGATGCCGAGTCCGGGCTCGTCGTAGTAGAGGTAGTTCGCCCGCCGGGTCGGAGCGATCTCACCGACGTTCTCCGTGAGGAAACTCAGCACCATCGGAGAGAGCGAGATGTCCCTGGCCGTGGGGGCACCGGAGGCCACGTAGTGGTCCATGAACCGCTCGGCCGCCGGGCGGAAAGCACGGGATTCCTCATCGAGTGCGCTCAGGTCCGCATCGGACAGAAAAGGCGCCAGCCCGTAGTACACGATGCCGGTGGGGAATTTTTCCCGAGCCCCGGCGAGTAGTTTTGGCAACGTGCGCTGGGTGGTCCCCAGAGCGCTCCTACGGAGAGGTTCCGGAATTTTCTGGGCATGGCCGCTGAGTACACCACCAGCGGCCATGCTCAGGAGGAATTTCAGGTTCTCTCGCTCTGCGGCGGTCAAATCCGTCGACAGCTCCGACAACCGCTGTACCAATGCCGAAGTTTCCTCCGCATACGCCATCTTCAGATCCCCTGACCTTCCCCTTGACTACCTACTGCCGGGCCGACGGAGAAAGTCCGTCGACGCGCGCTTACTTCTCGCCGAAGCCCAGTTCCCCGGGAAGGCCGATGAGGCGATTCCGGATCTCTGGGGTGGCGGCCGCCGAGATCGGCTTCGCGAAGACGAACAGCGCCTCCTCGTTGCCCTTCTGCAGCTCCTGAAGGTGCTCGCTCGCCGAGGTCACGATGGAACTGAGCACGGCACGCTCGTCCACGGTGAGTTCGCCGGCCAGAACGCCCAGCTTTTCCGCCAGCGAGGGCAGGGCCGCCTCAAGTGCGGCCGCGTCCAGTTCGGCGTCAAGCAGAATATCGGGATTCTGGGTGGTTACTTCCGTTTCGTTCGCCATCCTTGTGCCTCCCAAGTGGGCTTAAGTGCCCGTTTTTCTTGCTCGAACCTTGCTCGGTTGAACAAGTCAAAAAGGTAACAGCGCTGAATCTTTCACCAAAGAGGGCCTTGTGGAGGCGGGCAGTGAGAATGGCCGATGGGGCGCTCTTGTCACCGATGGTTAGGATCGTCGCATGCCTGAGAAAAATCGCTGGCCGGCTGCCGCTCCGTTGGAGTCTGAGCGTGTGCAACTGGAACCGTTGAGGATCGAGCATGCCGCAGAAGCTGCGCCTGTCCTCAACGATGTCCGTTTGCATAAATGGATCGGTGGCATGCCACCCACGGAGGAGGAACTTGAGCAGCGCTACCGTCGGCAGGTCGTCGGCCACTCGCCCGACGGACGGCATGGTTGGCTGAATTGGATGTTGCGAGAACGGGCCACCGGACAGTTGATCGGCACCGTGCAGGCAACGCTCTACCCGGCCGGACCGGACCGCGTCGAAGCCGAACTCGCCTGGACCGTCGGCCACGACTTCCAGGGCGTCGGCTACGCCAAGGAGAGTGCCCTGGCCATGGCGCACTGGGTGCGCGCGCAGGGAGTCTCCGGGTGTGTGGCGCACGTGCACCCCGATCACCTCGCGTCGGCAGGCATCGCAGCGGCCGTCGGCATGAGACCGACCGACGAAGTGCAGGACGGCGAAGTCCTCTGGGCCGACTTCGAACTGAGTGAGCGTCACCGGTAAAACACGCGGGGCAGCCGACGCTGCCTTGCCGCACCCGTGACCAGCCCGTGTGCCCTCGCATCGACGGCCCGCCGACTCTGCACCCGGCGGGCCGTCACCCATATGTGTCCCCTTGCTCACCCGCCCGGGTCCGCCCGGGAGGTGGGCGGCGCCCGGTCATGATCGTCTGTCCGGGTGCCGACCCGTCAGCATCTCCTCCCCGAACCCGCCCGCCGCGTCGCCGCCTGGTGCACGGTGGCCCTGCTCGTCGCCGGGGTCGCCTGGGTCGGGATCCGGCTCTGCGTCGAACTCAAGACAGCCGTCGTGCCGGTCCTGCTCGCGCTGCTCGGCACCGCCCTGCTGCGCCCCGTCTACCTCGCCCTGCGCCGCGCCAAGGTGCAGCAGTCCCTCGCCTCCGGGCTGACCTGCGCGCTCATCCTGATCGTCGTCGGCGGCGCCGGATACATCGTGGTCGCCGCGCTCATCGACACCGGCGACCAGATCGTGGCCTCGGTGAAGACGGCCGCCAACGACCTCTCCGACCGGTTCGGCACCGGCGCCGTCGACTTCGACCACCTCGCCGACAGCGCCCAGGACCTGCTCAAGAAGTACGGGGGCAGCGCCGCGTCCGGCGTCATCAGCGGGCTCAGCGTCGTCGGCGAGGTCGTCGCCATGGCGGTCCTGGCCCTGCTGCTCTGCTTCTTCTTCCTGCGCGACGCGGGCCGCTTCCGCCAGGCCCTGCGCCAGGCCGCGCCCGCCAGCGGCGAGACCCTGGAGGCCATCGCCCGCCGCTCCTTCGACTCCATCGCAGGCTTCATGCGCGGCACCACGCTCATCGCCCTCATCGACGCCACCTGCATCGGCGTCGGCCTGCTCATCCTGCGCGTCCCCGGCGCGGTCGGCCTCGCCGCGCTCGTCTTCGTCGGCGCCTACATCCCCTACCTCGGCGCCTTCATCTCCGGCGCCGTCTCCGTGCTCGTCGCCCTCGCGGACCGGGGATTCGTCATCGCGCTCTGGGCGCTCGGCGTGGTGCTCGCGGTGCAGGTGCTCGAAGGGCACGTCCTCCAGCCCATGATCCAGTCGCGCACCGTGCAGATGCACCCGGCAGTGGTGCTGCTCGCGATCACCGGCGGCGCCTCCGTCGCCGGAATCCTCGGGATGCTGCTCGCGGTGCCGCTGACGGCGGCCGCGTTCGGCATCGTCAACGAGCTGCGGGGGCGTTACGGGAACGGTGGCGGCGGCGTTTCACGTGAAACAGCCGCCTCCCCGGCCGCACCCTCCGGCGGCTCGTCCGTGGCGCCCGACGGCTCGTAGAGCTCGAACCAGATGCACTTGCCCTCGCCCTGCGGATCGACGCCCCAGCGCTCGGCGAGCAGCTCCATCAGGACCAGGCCGCGGCCCGACGAGGCCAGCTCCCCCGGCCTGCGCTTGTGCGGCAGGTTGTCCGAGGCGTCCGCGACCTCCACCCGCAGCCGCCGCGGGCCGTCTCCCTCCTTGGCGACCTCGGCGACGAGCAGGGCGTCGCCGTCGGTGTGCACCAGGACATTGGTGACCATCTCGGAGACGAGCAGCTCCGCCGAGTCGACCTGGTCGTCGTCGGCCCAGTCGTGCAGCAGCTCGCGCAGTTGCCGGCGGGCGGCGGCGATCCGCTCCGGCTCGGCCTGCGCGATCGTCATCGCCGTGCGACGGCCGGTCGAGGGCTTGCCCGCCCGGGCCGTACGCCGCAGGAGCAGCAGCGCTATGTCGTCCTCGCGGCGATCGACGAGCGGGCCGGTCGTGTGGTGCGAGGACGGCCCGTGCACGGCCTGGACGAGGGCGTCCGCCAGCTCCTCCAGGGAATCGGCGGGGCCCGTCTCCAGCGTCTTGCGCACCCGGATCCAGCCCGTGTCGAGATCGTGCCCACCGGTCTCCAGCAGGCCGTCGGTGCACAGAAGCAGGGTCTCGCCGGGCTCCAGGACCATCCGGGTGGTGGGGTAGTCGGCGTCCGGGTCGATGCCGAGCGGGAGCCCGCCGTCGGTGGGCCGCATCATGACCGTGCCGTCGGCCATCCGTATCGCCGGGTCCGGGTGGCCGGCGCGGGCGATCTCCAGGACGCCGGTCGCCGGATCGGCCTCGACGTAGAGGCAGGTCGCGAAGCGCAGGTCGTCCGGGTCGCCGCCGCCCACGGTGTCGCCGATGCCGTTCAGGAAGCGGGAGGCGCGGGAGAGGACCGCGTCGGGGCGGTGCCCCTCGGAGGCGTAGGCGCGCAGGGCGATGCGGAGCTGGCCCATGAGACCGGCCGCCCGCACGTCGTGGCCCTGCACGTCGCCGATGACCAGGGCGACCCGGTTCCCGCCGGGCAGCGGGATGATGTCGTACCAGTCGCCGCCGACCTGGAGGCCGCCGCCGGTCGGCACATAGCGGGCCGCGATGCCGATGCCGGGGATCGCGGGGCCCAGGTTCGGCAGCATCGACTTCTGCAGGCCGTCCGTCAGCTCCCGCTCCGACTCGGCGACCCCGGCCCGCGACAGGGCCTGCGCCAGCATCCGCGCGACCGTCGTCAGGACCGAACGCTCGTCGGGCGTGAACGACACCGGGTAGGCGAAGCCCGCCATCCACGCGCCGATCGTCCGGCCCGCGACGATGAGCGGCAGGAACGCCCACGACTTCCGGCGGAACCGGGCGGCCAGCGGCCAGGCCGCCGGATAGCGCTTCTGGTACTCGTCAGGCGACGACAGATAGACGGCGCGCCCGGTCCGGCAGACCTCGGCCGCCGGATAGTCCGTCGACAGCTCCATGTCGGTGAAGGGCTCCTCGGAGCCCGCCTGCTGCCCGTAGTGCCCGATGACGGTGAGGCGGTCGCCGGTCACGCCGAACACCGCGAGGCCCTCCGGGGAGAAGCCGGGCATCGACAGACCCGCGGCGACCCGCAGCACCTCCTCCGTCGAGCCCGCCTCGGCGAGCGCGCGGCCTGCGTCGAGCAGGAACGCCTCGCGGGAGCGGCGCCAGTCGCCGGTGACGGGGGCGCGGGCGGCGGCGCCCGGCGGTGGCTCGGAGACCTCCTGGAGCGTGCCGATCAGCTCGTAGGAGTCCGGACTCTCACCGGTCATCACGGGCTTGGAGCGGCTGCGCACCGTACGGATGACGTGCCCGTGCTCGTCCATGACGCGCAGCCGGGCCTCGGCGAGGGTGCCCTCGGCGACGGCGAGCTGGACGATGCCGTCGATCTCGTTCCAGTCGACCGGGTGGAAGCGGGCCCTGGCGCCCGCCTCCGTCAGGCTGACCGGACGCCCGTCCGGCGACGGCATCCCGATCAGCCGGGCGGCCTCCACGTCGAACGTGACCAGGCCCGCCCGGTTGTCCCACCGCCACAGGCCGGTAGCGAGAGCGGCGAGGACGTCCTCCACCGGAGGGAGGGGCTCACCAGTGCGCATGGCCCCACTCTAAGAAGAGCTGATCGCAAACGGCCACCGAGGATATTTGGCGGCCGATCCTGAGGCGGCCGGTACCCTTGGGGGAACCGGGCTGTCACCCCGGAACCCCGAAACGCGAAGGCTGGATGAACGACGATGCATCGGTACAGGTCCCACACCTGCGGCGAGCTCCGCGCCACTGACGTCGGTGCCGACGTCCGGCTGAGCGGCTGGCTGCACAATCGCCGAGACCTGGGCGGCATCCTCTTCATCGATCTCCGCGACCACTACGGCATCACGCAGCTCGTCGCCCGGCCCGGCACCAAGGCCGCCGAGGTCCTCGACAAGCTGACCAAGGAGACGGTCGTCCGCGTCGACGGCAAGGTCGTCTCGCGCGGCGCGGAGAACGTCAACCCCGAGCTGCCCACCGGCGAGATCGAGATCGAGGCCGCCGAGGTCGAGATCCTGGGCGCCGCCCAGCAGCTCCCGTTCCAGATCAACCAGGACGACGGGGTCGGCGAGGAGCGCCGACTGGAGTACCGCTTCCTGGACCTGCGCCGCGAGCGCATGCACCGCAACATCATGCTGCGCTCCGCCGTGATCGCGTCCATCCGCTCCAAGATGGTCGCCCTCGGCTTCAACGAGATGGCGACGCCGATCCTCACCGCGACCTCCCCCGAGGGCGCCCGTGACTTCGTCGTCCCCTCCCGTCTGAACCCCGGCAAGTTCTACGCGCTGCCGCAGGCCCCGCAGCAGTTCAAGCAGCTGCTGATGATCTCCGGCTTCGACCGGTACTTCCAGATCGCGCCCTGCTTCCGCGACGAGGACGCGCGCGCGGACCGTTCGCCGGGCGAGTTCTACCAGCTCGACGTCGAGATGAGCTTCGTGGAGCAGGAAGACGTCTTCCAGCCCATCGAGAAGCTCATGACCGAGCTGTTCACGGAGTTCGGCGGCGGCCGCGAGGTCACCTCCCCGTTCCCGCGCATCCCCTTCCGCGAGTCGATGCTGAAGTACGGCAGCGACAAGCCGGACCTGCGCGCCAAGCTCGAACTCGTCGACATCACCGACATCTTCGAGGCTTCCGAGTTCAAGGCGTTCGCGGGCAAGCACGTGCGCGCGCTGCCGGTGCCGGACACCGCCGCGCAGTCCCGCAAGTTCTTCGACGGCCTCGGTGACTACGCGGTCGAGCAGGGCGCGAAGGGTCTCGCCTGGGTGCGGGTCGGCGAGGACGGCTCGCTGAGCGGCCCCATCGCCAAGTTCCTCACCGAGGAGAACGTGGCGGAGCTGACCAAGCGCCTCGGCCTCGAAGCCGGTCACGCCGTGTTCTTCGGCGCGGGCGAGTTCGACGAGGTCTCCAAGATCATGGGCGCGGTCCGCGTCGAGGCCGCCAAGCGCGCCGGCCACTTCGAGGAGGGCGTCTTCCGTTTCTGCTGGATCGTCGACTTCCCGATGTACGAGAAGGACGAGGAGACCGGCAAGATCGACTTCTCCCACAACCCCTTCTCGATGCCCCAGGGCGGCATGAAGGACCTGGAGGAGAAGGACCCGCTGGACATTCTGGCCTGGCAGTACGACATCGTCTGCAACGGCACGGAGCTGTCCTCCGGCGCGATCCGGAACCACGAGCCCGAGATCATGATCAAGGCGTTCGAGATCGCCGGCTACGACCGCGACACCGTCGAGGCCGAGTTCGCGGGCATGCTCCGCGCCCTCCGCTTCGGCGCCCCGCCGCACGGCGGGATCGCCCCCGGCGTCGACCGCATCGTCATGCTCCTCGCCGACGAGCCGAACATCCGCGAGACCATCGCCTTCCCGCTGAACGGCAACGCGCAGGACCTGATGATGGGCGCCCCCACCGAGCTGGACGAGGCGCGCCTGCGCGAGCTGCACATCCAGCTCCGCAAGCCGGTGGAGAAGAAGTAGCGCTCCACCGATCGCCCGATGCGAAGGGCCCGGAACCGCTCACCGGTTCCGGGCCCTTCGCCGTGCTCGGACGGTGCCGAGCACGCAATCACTTAGAGCCTGTCTTTGAACCCCCGTCGTCCGCGCGAAGCGCGGGCGCAGCGGCGGTCGGTGCGTGCGATTGGGGGTCCCCCCGGCCGGAGGCTGGGGGAGTGCGGAGGCGCAGGTCATGTGGCGGAGCCACCTGTCCTGCGCCTCCGTGCGGCGAGCGTGCGTGCCGGGCGTCGGGGCGCAGGCGGGGGTTCAAAGACAGGCTCTTACTCGGGGGCGCCGCCGAAGCGCTCCTTGTACGACTCCAGGTCCTCGTCCGTGATCTTGGCGAAGAGGACCGGCGGGACGGTGAAGGCAGTGCCCGCGGGGACCATGGTCAGGGACTTCGCCTCGTCCGCGGTCACCCAGGTGCGGCCGGCCTCACCGGACACGGTGTCGGAGAGGGCGAACGCCGCGCGCATCGCCGCCGCCGACGCCGGGATGAACGGCTCCGAGACCACCGAGTAGAGGTGGATCAGATTCATCGCCGTACGCAGGGTGAGGGCGGCGCCCTCCGGGTTGGTCTTGATCTCCAGCCAGGGGGCCTTCTCCTCCAGGTAGGAGTTGCCCGCCGACCACAGGGCGCGCAGCGCCGCCGCGGCCTTGCGGAACTGGAGGGCCTCCATCTGGGTCTCGTACTCGGCGAGGAGCTCGGCGATCTGCTCGCCCAGCTTCGACTCCGCCTCGCCGGGCTCGCCGCCCGCCGGGACGTCGTCGCCGAAGCGCTTGCGGGAGAAGGACAGGACACGGTTGACGAAGTTGCCGAGGGTGTCGGCCAGGTCCTTGTTGACCGTCGCCGTGAAGTGCTCCCAGGTGAAGGACGAGTCGTCCGACTCGGGCGCGTTGGCGATCAGGAAGTAGCGCCAGTAGTCCGCCGGTAGGATCTCCAGGGCCTGGTCGGTGAAGACACCGCGCTTCTGCGACGTGGAGAACTTGCCGCCGTAGTACGTCAGCCAGTTGAAGGCCTTCAGATAGTCGACCTTCTTCCACGGCTCCCGGATGCCCATCTCCGTCGCCGGGAACATGACGCTGTGGAACGGCACGTTGTCCTTCGCCATGAACTCCGTGTACCGGACGTCCGAGGCACCGTCCGGCTCGAACCACCAGGACTTCCAGTCCCGGGTCTCGCCGTCGGGGGCCTGGTCCGCCCACTCCTTCGTCGCACCGATGTACTCGATCGGCGCGTCGAACCATACGTAGAAGACCTTGCCCTCGGCCGCCAGCTCAGGCCACGTGTCGGCCGGGACCGGGACGCCCCACTCCAGGTCACGGGTGATCGCCCGGTCGTTCAGGCCCTCCGTCAGCCACTTGCGGGCGATGGAGGACGACAGCTGCGGCCACTCGTCGGCGACCTCGTCGATCCACGCCTCGACCTCGCCCTGGAGCTTCGACTGGAGGAGGAAGAGGTGCTTCGTCTCGCGGACCTCCAGGTCCGTCGAGCCGGAGATCGCGCTGCGCGGGTTGATCAGATCGGTCGGGTCCAGGACGCGGGTGCAGTTCTCGCACTGGTCGCCGCGGGCCTTGTCGTAGCCGCAGTGCGGACACGTGCCCTCGACGTAGCGGTCCGGGAGGAAACGGCCGTCCGCGGGCGAGTACACCTGGCGGATCGCCCGCTCCTCGATGAACCCGTTCTCGTTCAGACGGCGGGCGAAGTGCTGGGTCAGCTCCGCGTTCTGCGGCGACGAGCTGCGGCCGAAGTGGTCGAAGGCCAGCGCGAAACCGTCGTAGATCGCCTTCTGCGCGTCGTGCGCCTGCGCGCAGAACTCCGCCACCGGCAGGCCCCGCTCCTTCGCGGCCAGCTCGGCCGGGGTGCCGTGCTCGTCCGTCGCGCAGATGTACAGCACGTCGTGGCCCCGGCGGCGCAGGTAGCGGGCGTACACATCGGCCGGGAGCATGGACCCCACCATGTTGCCCAGGTGCTTGATCCCGTTGATGTAGGGAAGGGCGCTGGTGATGAGGTGTCGAGCCATCGGGGGCTGCTCCCATGTCGTGACGATGCGTTGCGCGCAGTGAGACCCGGGGGTTTCGGCTGCGGGGTCTGAATCCAGAAATCGTAGCCGACATGGGGCGGCCGCCCGCGCGGTGTTTTACCGCGCGGACGGCCGGGGGTTCCGGACGGGCCGGATCTACGGGCGCCAGGCCGCCAGGACGCCCTCGTACAGCTCGGCGTCCGTCAGCTCGCGCGGGGCCGGGCCCGCGTGGAAGAACGCGGCGTTGTCGGCCTTCAGCCTGCGGAGGTAGTCGAAGCCCTTCGCGTCGTGCTCGCCGAACGCGACGAACTGGAAGAAGAGCGGGTGGCTCGCCGCCTTCGCCAGCGCCTCGTTCGCCGGGCGCTGGGTGTCCGGGGGGCCGTCCGTCTGGAAGACGACCAGGGCGGGGACCGTCGGGTCGTCGCTCTTCGCGTGGTGCGCCACGACCTCCTCGATCGCGCGGTGGTAGCTCGTGCGGCCCATACGGCCCGCCGCCGCGTGCCACTCGTCGATCTTGCCCTCGTACGTGCCGTCCTCGTCGAGGAC
Organism: Streptomyces sp. NPDC046939; assembly: GCF_040644575.1. Classification (NCBI taxonomy): domain Bacteria; kingdom Bacillati; phylum Actinomycetota; class Actinomycetes; order Kitasatosporales; family Streptomycetaceae; genus Streptomyces; species Streptomyces sp. NPDC046939. The sequence continues at coordinate 14,261 of NZ_JBEYWV010000040.1, read as the reverse complement.
CAGGTCGCCGGTGGCGTCGATGTCCGTCGAGAAGAACACGGTGTGGACGGTCGGGGGCTCGCGGTCGTCCAGATGCGCGGCCAGGGCGAGCGTCTGCTCGGCCAGGGCGCTCGCGGAACCGTCCTTGTAGTACGGGCGCATCGACCCGGAACGGTCCAGCACGAGGTACACGCGGGCACGGGTCCCGACGAGACCGCGGGCCTCCAGGGCGGCACCGGCGGCTTCGTGAGCGGTGACGAGTCCCTTTGCGGCGGGCTTCTTCTTGGGCGGGGTCTTCGACTTGGCGGGGTTGGTTTGGGCCGGGGTGTTCGGTGTGGCGCCGGGGGTCTCCGACGCGGCGGGGGTCTTGGGGCTGCCGGTGCCGGTGGCAGTGGCGGTGGCTTTAGCTTTGGTGGGGCTGGTCTTCTTGGCGGCGGAGGTCTTCTTCGCCGGGGTGTCGGACTTGGCGGATGCCTTGGCGGCGGCACCGGTGGTCTTGGCCGGGCTCGTCTTCTTGGCGGCGCGAGCGGTGGTCTTTGTTTTGGTGGGGGCCGGCTCGGTACTCGCCGGGGTCTCGGGTGCGGGGGTGGTCTCGTTCTTCGCCGCGCTCTTCGTCTTGGCCGCGCTCGCGGACTTGGTCGTGGCCGGTTCGTCTGCCTTGGCCTGGGCGTCCGGCTTCGCGGGGGCTTCGGGTGTCGCCGAGTCCTTGGTCTCCGCCGACTTTGCGGGGTCGTCCTGGGACGTGCTCCGCGCCGGGGTGCTCTCGTCAGCCGGGTCGGTGGCCTGCGCGGAGTCATCCGCGGACGCGGGCCGCGCGGCCTTCGCCGGGTTCTCGGATGCAGCCGGGCTGTCGCCCTGGGCTGCAGCCGGGCTGTCGCCCTGGGCCGCCTTGTCCGTCTTCGCCGGGGTGTCCTCGGCAACCGCGCTTTCCGCGTCGCCCGCCTTCACAGTCTCGTCCGGGGTCTGGGTCGTCGCCGGGCTGTCGCCCTTGTCCGGGGCGGCACTCTTCGCCGGGGCGCTCTCAGCGGCCGCGCTCCCCGCCTTCACCACCTCGGCCGGGGCCTCGGTCGTCGCCGCGCGGTCTTCCTCGTCCGGGGCGGTGCTCTCGGCAGCCGCGCTTTCCGCGTCGCCCGCCTTCACTGCCTTGTCCGGGGTCTGGGTCGTCGCCGGGCTGTCGCCCTTGTCCGCGGCACTCTTCGCCGGGGTGCTCTCGGTAGCCGTGCTCTCCGCGTCGTCCGCCTTGACTGCCTCGTCCGGGGCCTCAGCCGTCGCCGGGCGGTCTTCCTCGTCCGGGGCGGCACCCTTCGCCGCGCCCCCCGCCTTCACCACATCGTCCGGGGTCTCGGTCGCAGCGGGGACGCTTTCCTCGTCCGGGGCCGTCGCTTCCGCGGGGCTGTCCTTCGTCGCCGGACGCTCGGCCGTAGGCGGTGCGTTGTGCTCCGCCGAGTTGTCCCGTGTCGCCGGGCGTTCGTCCGCGTTCGCCTCCGGTGGGGCCGTGCCGTCCGGGGACGGCTTCTGCGTGGGTACCGTCGCCTCGGACGTGTCCGGGGGTGTGGGGTCCACCGGGCGGGACGGTTTGGGGACCGTGACGTTGTCGAAGGCCGCGGCCACCAGGTCGTCGGCCTCGCCGCGGGACGGGGCGGGGACCGTCGGCCGTTCGGCGGGGGGCTCGATGGGCGCGGAGCGCGTCGGTTCCGGTGAGTCCGCGGGAGCCGGCTCCGCGTCCCTCTTCCGGGACCGCCCGAACGCGTTCCGCAGCAGATCCAGAATGCCCATGTGCGCAACCTTCCGCATGAGTTGGTCCCCGAACGTCCCTGGAACCCCTGGCCAGGGCGGACACGTAAGGTTAGCCGCCGCACGGGGCGATCTTGGGAAGGGTCCGCCGACGATCCCCTGGACGGGCCGCCCGTTTCACCCCGCCCGGAGGACCCGCGGGGCCGGTCTCAGACCGCGTCCTCCTGGAAGTCCTCCTGAAAGTCCTCCTGGAAGTGGTACGCCGGTGCCTGCCGCGCCGCCTCCCCGTACGCGGCCCGCAGATCGGGCAGCACCGCGTCGAGCAGGGCCTCGCTCCGCGCCGCCAGCAACAGCCGTACGCCGACGGGGTCCCCGTGCAGCGGCCGGATGGCCATGTCGGCGCGGGCCCGGGACGTGGGCTGGCACAGGGCCACGACCTCGCCGGTCGCGACGAGGGACGCCGCCGTGAGGTAATCGCCGTGCAGGACGCGCGGCTTGAGACCGGCGGAGCGCAACGCCCGCAGCAGGCCGTCCCATTCGCCGTCGACCGTGGGGTCGACCATCCACCTGTCACCGGCGAGATCGGACAGACGCACCACGCTGCGGCTGGCCGCCGGGTGGTCCGTCGCCAGGGACACGAACTGCGGCTCCCGTTCCACGAGCACCCGCCACACGAGCCCGGGCGGCATCCGCAGGGGGCTGCCCTCCACCTCGTGCACGAACGCCACGTCGAGCCCGCCCTCCGCGACGCGCCGCAGCAGGGCGTGCGCGGAGACGTCCACCCGCAGGGTCGGTTCCGTGCCCTGGAACTCGGGGTTGTCCCGAAGCCGCCGCAGCCAGCCCGGCAGCGCGCGGCTCGCCGTGGAGCCGATGCGGAGCCGTCCGGGCCCCTCGGCCGTCGCGGCGGCGACCGCGCGGGCCTCATCGACCAGCGTGATCAGGCCGTCGACCAGGGGGCGGGCCCGGGTCAGCAGGACGCGGCCGAGCGGGGTCGCCCGGCACCCGGTGCGTTCCCGGGTGAACAGCGGGCCGCCGAGGAACACCTCGATACGGCGCAACTGGGTGCTCAACGCGGGTTGTGTCAGACCCAGTTGACGTGCGGCCTTGTGCAGGCTGCCGGCGTCCTCGATCGCGCACACGGCGCGCAGGTGCCGTATGTCCAGCTCCATGGGCGCAGAGCGTAAGGCGAGCGCGGGGGCCGCACCAGTACTCCGTCACGTACTACATGGCACCGTAACGGCCATTTTTCACGCCGATCACGTTCACCACCCCTGCCCCACCGATAACACCGTGCTATCTCCAAGTGCCATCATCCCCAGCCGCCCCTCCCACCCTCACACTCACTTGCATGACCATGACAGCACCCCCCACCGTCATCCGTCTCCTCGCATGCGCCTTCGGCGCGGGCCTCACCGTCACGGCGCTCGCGGCCGGCCCCGCCACCGCGCAACCGGCCCCCCTGGACCGGACCGAGACCGTCAGAGCGGGCTACACCGGCTCCGCCGAGGACGCCGCCGCGAACCAGGCGTTCTTCGAGGCGGTCGTGAAGTCCGTCGCCGAGCAGCGCGCCGCGCACCCGGGCGCCGCGGCGGTGACCGTCACGTACAACGCGTCGCGCGCCCCGTCCTTCCGCCAGCAGATAGCGAACAGCACGTCCATCTGGAACTCGTCGGTCTCGAACGTCAAGCTCGCGGCGACGACCGGCACCGGCAACTTCGCGTACTACGAGGGCAACGACTCGCGCGGTTCGTACGCGTCCACGGACGGGCACGGCCGGGGCTACGTCTTCCTCGACTACGCGCAGAACCAGCAGTACAACTCCACCCGCGTCACCGCCCACGAGACCGGGCACGTGCTCGGCCTGCCGGACCACTACTCGGGTCCGTGCAGCGAGCTGATGTCGGGTGGCGGCCCCGGCCCGTCCTGCACCAACGCCTACCCGAACGCCACCGAGCGCTCCCGCGTCAACAGCCTGTGGGCCAACGGCTTCGCCAAGGCCCTGCAGAAGGCCGAGGCGAAGCTCAAGTAAGGACCTGATCCACCATCCAGCCGCCGCCCGCCTCCCCGCGGGCGGCGGCTCCGTGTGGTGTGGTGCGCGAGCGCCCTTCTGGACCGCCCGGCCCTGAGGAACCCCGTCAGCCACGCCGTCACCGCGACCGCCGCCCCCACCCCGACGATCACCCACGACACGGTCCGCATCGACGACGTCAGCGCGTCGTACACCGCGCCCGCCGTCGCCTTGTCCGCGTCGCTGTCGAGGTCGCCGAGGGTGAGGGAGCGGGCGATCGTCAGCGCGAGCAGCAGCGCGGCCGCGCCGAGGGCCATGCCGAGCGCCGTGGCGGCGACGGCGCGGCGGCGACGCGGTGCGAGCAGCAGGCCCGCGACGGTGAGGACCAGGGCGGCGAGGGCCGGCCAGAGACCCGCGAGCTGGAGCAGGTGGAACCCTTCGCGGAGTTCGGCCAGTTCACCGGCGGACAGGACGGTGATCCGGGTGTGCGTGACCGGGATCTGCTCGGCGAACGGCACGCCGTCGTCCTGGAGCTGCCGCTTGACCTGCTTCGTGACGGGCGCGAGGTCGAGGGTGACGGCGCCGGTGCGGCCCTCGTCCAGGGCGCGCTGCACCGCGTCGTGGGCGGCCCGGTTGGCGGTGTCCCACGCGCCGCGGAAGGCGTCGGTGCCCGTGAACGAGATCACGGCGTCGTGCAGATACTGCTCGACGGTGGACTGCAGCGGGCCGACGCTGATGTTCCGCATGATCCCGGTGGTCACCGCGGCGCCGACCGTGTTCCGCACGGCGTCGTCGGTGGCGAGCGGCGCCACTCTGGCCACGTAACGGTCGCTGTCGCCGATCTCGTACTTCGCCCAGGTGGACAGAGTGGACAGGGGGAGGAGGAGGCAGGCGAGGACGAGGAGGACGGGGGCGAGCGCGGCGCGGACGGTGCGGTTCACCCTTCAAGGCAAGGCCCCGCCCGCGCACCCCGCGAGCGGAAGACCCGCATACGGGCTACAGCGGGCCCTACAGCGGGCCCTTCCTACGCGTCTGCGGCTACGCGGTGACCCGGGTCCGGCCCCGGGCGTGGGTGACCCGGTGCGCCTCGGTGTACTCGCTCGACGAGTAGTACCGGTAGAGGGTGCCGAGGAACGTGCCGACGCCCACGGCCAAGCCGATCAGTACGGACCAGACGATCGGCCCGTTGGCGAGGCTGTGCAGGAAGCCGATGGCACTGCCCGCGAAGACGCCCCAGACGAGGGAGCGCAGCGCGATGTGGCGGACGCCCTGGCGGGCGCTCCACAGGTGGATGCCGAAGCAGAGTGCCGCGACGAGGATGCCGCTGATCAGGCCCAGGGCGATGTTGCCGCCGGTCACCTTGTGGCCGTAGCGCTCGATGTTCGCCGCCCAGAATCCGTAGAGGACGCCGGCGAGAAGCGGCAGCGTCTTCGCGGTCATGGACGCCGACGGGGCCGTGGGGCGGCCGGAGTGCGTGGAGCGGGCCGGTGCGGGTGCCGCGTGAGCCATGACGGGCTCCTTTCAGACGCCCCCCTGTCTTCCCCCTGTCCTGTCCCGTTCCTCCATTGACGGCCGCCCGCGTGCGTTCCGCAACGCGGGGGCGCCTCAGTGGGCCGGTACGGTCACGAAGCGTGAGGTGACGTGCAGGTCGGCGGCGATGGCGGCACCGGTCGCCCGCAGCGCCTCCGCCCCGGGCCGTGCACCGTACGGCCTCCCCGTCCGCCACGGAGAGGCCGACGGACTCCCCGAGCCGCTCCGACAGGGCCGCGAGGTGCGGGGCACCAGCGGGGTGACGGCCTCTTCGGGCGGCGCCCCGCGCACCGACGGGGGCGGGGACGGGGACGGCACGGGAAGCACGAGGGCAACCGTAAGCGAACGGGGGCGGGGGCGGCCGGGTCAGCCGCGCAGGAGTTCCACCACCCGGTCGAGCGTGGCCGGGGCGAGGTGGCGGCGCAGGGAGTCCACGACGTCCTGCGGCGTCCCCCGGCTGTCGATGGTGATTACGCCGTAATCGCGTCCCCGCCGCTCGGCGCGGGCCGCCGGCACGGAGGCGGCGGGCAGCTCCCCGTACGGGCCGGGCAGCCGCTGTTCCTCGTGGGGGAGGCGGGCGATGCGGCGGGCGTCCTCGACGGAGACCCGCCCGTCCGCGAGCGCCTCCTGGAGATCCTCGCGCAGCTTCATCAGGGAGAGCCGCTGGGAGACGAAGCCCTGGGTCTTGCCGATGCGGGCGGCGACCTGGCGCTGCGAGTAGCCGTACGCGCTGATGAGCCCCTGGATGGCCTGGGCCTGTTCCAGCTCGGTGAGGTCGTCGCGCTGGACGTTCTCGATCAGCGCGTCCTCGTCGGAGCGGCTGGCGTCGGCGCGGACGAGGACGGGCACCTCGTCCAGCCCGGCCATCTTGGCGGCGGCCAGCCGCCGGTGGCCGTGGAGCACGACGTACGGAGCCGTGCCGACCGCCTCCGCGTGGTGCGGGTGCGCGGCGACGAACACGGCGGCGGGGACGACGCCGAGTGCCTGGAGCACACCGCGCTCGCGCACCGTCTCGGCGAGCCCGTCGAGGTCGCGCAGTTCGTGGCGCGGGTTGTCGGGGTTCTCGGCGAGGTCGGAGACGGCGACGGTCACGGGGACGGTGAGCGGGCGCGGCCCGGCCGCCTCCGGCGCGGGGTCCCCGGGGGCCGTCGGGCCGAGGAGCGAGGAGAGATCGGTGCGGCGCCCCATCAGAGCTGCACCTCCTTCTTCGCACGCGTACGGGTACGGGTGCGGGTCCTCGTGCCGTTCCCCGCACCGCGCGCGGGCTTCGGGATGGCGGCGAGGCCCACCTCAAGGGCGAGCCGGAAGAAGTCCTCGCGGGCCTGGAGAGCGACGCGGTTGGCGCCGTACTGCGTGACGACCAGGCCGTCCGCGCTGGCCCGCGTGTGCAGCTTGTAGTGGCGCACGACCGTACGGGCCAACGGCCAGCCCTGCGCCTCGACGAAGGCGCGGGTCTGCTCCAGGTCGGCCTTGCCGTCGCGCGGGTCCCAGTTGTTGATGACGACGCGGAAGGGGAGTCCGCGCGGTCTGACGACGCGTTCGACCGTGCGCTGCGTCGGCTGGAACCCGAGCGGCTCGGGCTCGATGGGGACGATGACGTCGGTGGCGGTGGACAGGACGGCCCGGAGCGCGTCGGCGGCGGCGCCCTTGCCGAGGGGGTCGGCGCCGTCGTTCTCGGCGAGGTCGAGCCAGCCGGGGGTGTCGACGAAGATGTGCTGCGCGGACGGGATGCGCGCCAGCGCGGCGAGCCCCGGCAGGTCGTTGTGGGCCTGCACGAAGTCGAACGGGAGGCCGTCGCCGACGCGTTCGGACCACCACACGGCCGAGCCCTGCGGGTCGATGGAGACGGCGACGACCGGCGGGTGCTCACCGTCGCGCGGCTCACCCGCGCCGAGCACGTCGGCGGTGACGGCGGCGAGGTTCACGGCGAGCGTGGACTTCCCCACCCCGCCTTTCTGATTGAGGATCACATGCACATGTGCCACGAAATCTCCCGGGATTCCCTGAATGGTGGGTTTGGGGTGAATGCTCGTGGTCACTGTGACAGTGCGACGGGCCCGGAGGCCGGTTCACACGCCGCTGCGGTCGCCCTCGGGCGCTACAGGGGCCGCGCGAACGCGCAACAGCGGGGGCGTGGCCAGCAGCAGGACCCCGGCGGCGGCGAGCGCCCACCGCGTCCCGACGACGGCCGCGAGCCCGCCCCACAGCAGGGTCAGCGACGCGGTGACCGCACTGCCGGTGATCGACCAGGCGGACACCACCCGGGCCACCCGGTCCGTCGCCGTCCGCCGCAGCCGCTCCCGCGCCATGACGGGGTTGAAGACGCCGCAACAGGTGATCAGCCCCAGTTCGACGACCGTCACCACCGCGAACCCGGCCGCCCCCGGCCCCACGAACGCGAGCCCCACCGGCCAGCACGCCCGCGCCGTGCCGCTGACCCGCAGTACCCGGTCCGCCCCGTACCGCCGCACGAGACGAGGAGCGAGACGCGAACCGACGAGCCCGCCCAGGCACGGCACGCTGAACGCCAGGCTGTACTGCCACACCGGGAAGGCGAGTTCGCGCAGCATCAGTACGGCCATCAGCGGGGCGCCCACCATGATCAGCGCGTTGACGAGCGCCGTGTTCAGGAAGAGCCCGCGCAGGTCCGGCCGCCGCCACAGATACCGCCAGCCCTCCCCCACGTCGGCCCAGCGGAACCCCTTTCGTCCGCCGCCGGACGGCACGGGCTCGGGAGCGCGGATCGCGCGGACGCCCGCCGCCGAGAGCAGATAGCTCACCGCGTCCCCGACGACCGTCACCAGCGGCCCGAACGCGCTGATCGCGGCGCCCCCGAGCGGCGGCCCGAGCGCCGTCGCCGTCCACGTCGTCGTCTCGAACCGGGCGCTCGCGACGAGCAGACCCTCCGGTGGGACGAGCGCCTTCAGATGCGCCCCGCTCGCGGACCGGAACACGATGTCGGCGGCGGCCACCACCACCGCCACGACCACGAGCTGCGCGTAGCCCAGCACACCGAGCACGTACGCGAGCGGCAGCGTGAGCAGCGCCGCGCACCGTACGAGATCCGCCCCGATCATCGTGGGCCGCTTGCGCCGGAACTCCACCCACGGCCCCGTCGGCACCGCGAGCAGCGCCCCCGCGGCGAGCCCGGCCGACGCCAGGAACGACACCCGCACCGTGCCGCTGTCCAGGACGAGCACCGCGATCAGCGAGAACGCGTCGAGCGCCAGCCACGTCCCCGCCGTGCTCGCCGCGAACGCGGCCCACAACCATCCGAAGTCCCGGCCGAGCCGCGTCGTCGTCTCCCTCATGACCCGCGATCCAAGCGGCGCGGACCAGGCCGATCAAACAACCAGGAGCCCCGACCCGTACAACCCGTGGTTGTATGGCGAGGTGGATCAGGAAGCCGTGCGCACTTTCGTCACCGTCGCCGGGGAAGGCCAGTTCCAGGTGGCCGCGCAAGAGCTGGGGATCAGCCAGCAGGCCGTGTCCAAGCGGATCGCGGCGCTCGAGGCCGAACTGGGCGTGCGGCTGTTCACCCGGGTGCCGCGCGGCGCCCGGCTCACCCTGGACGGGCAGGTGTTCCTGCCGCACGCCAAGGCCGTGCTCCGCGCCATGACGAAGGCCACCGCCTCCGTCCGGCCCGGGCGGCGCCCCCTGCGCGTCGACGTGATGGGCACCCGCGCCATGACGGCGGGCCTCATCCAGGACTTTCACCGCGCCCACCCGGACGTCCCCCTCGACGTCGTGGCGCTCGGCGCCGCGGGCAAGGCCGTGCTCGCGGCGGTCCGCGACGGCAGCGTCGACTCCGCGTTCTGGGCGTGCCGCGTCCCCGAGGACCATCTGCCGCCCGGAGTGCGCAGCACGCGCGTCGCGGACGAACCACTCCTGCTCGTCACCGGCCCCGCCCACCCCCTGGCGGACGCGGACAGCACCACACTCCGCGCCCTCGCCGACCACCACATCTGGATGCCGAGCCTGACACCCGGCACCGAATGGGCCGCCTACTACGCGGAGTTGGCGGCCGAGCACGGGCTCACGATCGACGCGGCGGGCCCCAACTTCGGCACGGACCACCTGCTGCGGGCGGTGGCCGAATCGGCGACCACGGCCACGTTCATGGGCCCGCGCACCCCGCTCGCCTACCCGGCCGGACTGGACCTGCGCACCATCCCCGTACGCGACCCCGAACCCCTCTACCCGCACTCGCTGCTCTGGCGCGACGACAACCCGCATCCGGGCCTCGCGGCGCTGCGACACCATCTGACGGAGCGGTACCGCGCCCCGTCGGGAGACACGCACTGGTTGCCGCGCTGGGCCCGGGTGACGTGAGCGGTGCTCCGTGCGGACTCACTCCGGACTCACTCCACGGGGGGCTGGGCGGCGGCCCGGCGCCTGCGGACGCGGTGCATCCGGAACAGCGCCGCCAGCACGATCAGGACGACACCCGCCGCGACCACGGTGATCGACCCCGTCGACACCGAGGTGACGTCCACCTCGAACGTCATCGGCCTGCCCCACGGCTTGCCGTCACCACGGGTGTAGAGCCGGGCGGTGACCCGCGCCTTGCCGTTGGCCTTCGCGGTGACGTCGATGTGCGCGGTGTGGTTCGCGGAGCCCGCCGCCTCCACGGTGAGCTTCGGATCGTTGATCTGGAGCCGCTCCGGGTCACTGGAGGTCACCCGTAGTTCGAGCCCCGAGACGGGTTGCTGGAGCCCGTTGTCGACGGTCACCGGGACCGTCGCGTCACCGGACGTCAGGGTCAGCGTCGTCTTCGGCACGAGCCGCAACGACTCCTCCGACGCGGCCAGGAACCCGGACGTGCGCTCCTGGAACGCCTCCTGCGCCGCGTCGTCGCGCAGCCGCCAGGCCGTGGACAGGGCGCGGGCCATCGCCGCGTGCACGGAGGCGGTGGTGGCCTTCGGATCGGCCAGCACGTTGACGAGGGTGGCGAGTCCGTCCAAGTCGGCCGCCACTGCCTGGAGTTGGGCGCCGGTCAACTCGGTGCCGGACAGTTTGGCCGGGTACTTCGTCGGGGCCGAGGCCGAACCGCGTACGGGGTCGTTGTCGGCGCCGCGGATGCCTTCCAGGTCCAGCCACCCCTTGTCCGTCCCGTCATCGAGGGCCGCTCCGAACGCGGCGGCGGCGGTACCGGAGAAATCGCGGGGCGGGACGAGGAGGGGCCGGGTGTTGCTCTTGAGGAGCGCGGTGACGTGAGTGATCGCGGCGGGGTCGGGGTCCGGACCGGGCTGCGCGGAGCCGGTGGGGCTGGGGGAGCCGGACGTGGACCCGGACGGGTTCGGACTCGGGCTCGGGCTCGGGGAAGTGGTGGGTTCGGGGTCCTTGATGCGGGCCAGGGCGGTGGTGAGGGTGGCGTTGTAGGGGAGGGCGGTGAGTTGAGTGACGGGGGCGTCGGCGGTGCCGAGGGAGCCGGCGCGGACGTCGGCTCGGGTGGCAGCACCGGTGTCGGGGCTGGTGTCGGCTTTTGTGGTGGGGCCGGGGCGCGCCCCTGGGGTGCCGTTCGTCGTGTTCGGGGTTTTTGGGACGTTCAGGGTTACCGGGTGTGTGGCCGTCGGGGTCAGGCCGTCGCCGGAGGTGAGGAGGTGGGTGAGGCCCAGTTCCGCGGTGAGCCGGGTGATCTCCGTGTCCAGGGCGCCGTCCGCCGGCCAGCCGAGGCCCGTCCGGGTTCCGGCGCCGAGGATGTCGTCGACCTCGTCCTTCGTGTCGTCGGCGAGAGCGGCCACGACCTCCGTCAGATCGGTGGTGTCCGTGCCCGGGTGGTGGGCGAGCGAGGCCAGGTCCGGGTCGGCGAACGGCAGCAGCCACACGTCACGCCCCTTGACCGCGTCCCGCAACGCCGCCAGCCAGGACCGCGCCGCGCTCTGTCCCGTACCGCGTGTGCTGTCCTGCGGATTGCTGGAGTCGGCGCTGTCCGCGATCCGGTACCCGTTGGCCATCTCCTCGGCGGCGATCACCAGCTCCGGGTCGAGGACCCAGCTGACCTCGCGCCCCTTCCCCGCGTCGACGACCTCCCGCAACCGCCCGCCGGACGCGAACAACCCGGCCAGCGCGTCGTCGTCGAACACGGCTTGCGCCCCGGGCCCGGATCCGAGGGCGGCGGCCGTCATGTGCGGGGTCGTCATGACCGGCCAGACGACGGCGGCCCGCACGGTCTTGGTGTCCGTCGGGGCGTCGTCGGCGGGCGGGAGAGGCGCGGTGGGTGTGGTGCGGGCGGTGCGGGCGCCGTCGCCGGGGAGGGCCCGGGCCGCGCGCCCGATGTCGGCGCGGGAAAGGCGGAGGGCGTCCGCGCCCGGCGGGCATGGGGTGTCGGCGCCGTGCTCCGTCGACGCGGTGCCCACCGTGCTCGGGCCCGATGTGCAGGACGTCGGGGCCGTCGCCGCGTGGCCGGGGCTGTTCCCGGTGGCCGCCCGTACCGTGTCGCCGTCGTCCGGCCCCGGCGGCTGCGTCCCCGTTCCCGGCAGGGCCGACGCCCCGAGCACCACGGCGGACACGACCCAGGCCCGCGCCGCCCCGTACTTCGTCATGCGCCCCGTACCTCCGCTACCCGCTCGCTGTCACCGGTCCGGTTCCCGAGGTAACACCGTGCGGGGGGCCGCTCCGGGGACCGGACGGCCGGGCGGCGCGTCGGGCGCGGTGCCTCAGGGGCGTCGGAGGGGGCGCTGATGTCGCCCGATAGAGTGCGGCTCCCTTGACCACACGTAAATCCGCTGATCACGACGCAACCCGTACGAGGTACCAGCTAGTGACTCCTCCGCCCTCCGCGACGCCTTCCGGGACGCCCGCCCCGCCCGTGGTGACCGTCGTCGGGATCGGCGCCGACGGCTGGCCCGGACTGCCGGAGAGTTCGCGTTCGGTGCTGCGCGCCGCCGAGGTCGTCCTCGGGGGCCCGCGCCAGCTCGCGCTGCTGCCCGACGCGGAGTGCGGTGCGGAACGCGTGCCCTGGCCCACACCCCTGCGCCCCGCCGTCCCCGCCCTCCTCGCCCGGTACGCGGGACGCCGCCTGGCCGTCCTGGCCAGCGGCGACCCCATGTTCTACGGGATCGGGCGCACCCTGACCGAGATCGCGGGCCCCGCCGCCGTACGGGTCCTGCCGCACCCGTCCTCCGTCTCCTACGCGTGCGCGCGGCTCGGCTGGCCCGTCGAGGAGACCGAGGTCGTCACCCTGGTGGGCCGCCCGGCCGACCGGCTCGCCGCCGCGCTGCACGACGGCCGCCGGGTCCTCGTCCTGTCGGCGGGCGCGGACACCCCGGCCCAGGTGGCGGACCTGCTCACCGAGCGCGGCTTCGGTCCCAGCCGGATGACCGTGCTCGAACAGCTGGGCGCGGGGAGCGGTGAGGCGCGGTACGAGGGCGTCGCCGCCGACTGGCACCGGGCGCCCGGCGACCCGCTGAACGTCGTCGCCGTCGAGTGCCGCCGCGCCCCGGACGCCCTCCGGCTCGGCGCCGTCCCCGGCCTCCCGGACGCCGCGTACGAGAACGACGGGCAGCTCACCAAGCGCCACGTCCGCGCCGCGACCCTCGCCGCGCTCGCCCCCGCCCCCGGCGAACTCCTCTGGGACGTGGGCGGCGGATCCGGTTCGATCGGCGTGGAATGGCTCCGCACCCACCCCTCGTGCCGCGCGTACGCCGTCGAACGCGACCCGGCGCGCGCCGAACGGATCGGGCGCAACGCCGCCCGGCTCGGAGTACCGCACCTCACCGTCGTCACCGGCCCCGCCCCGGACGCGCTCGCCGGACTCCCCACGCCGGACGCCGTGTTCATCGGCGGCGGGCTCACGGCCCCGGGCCTGCTGGAGCGCTGCTGGGAGGCGCTGCCGCTCGGCGGGCGGCTCGTCGCCAACACCGTGACCCTCGAATCCGAGGCGCTCCTCGCCGACCGGTACCGACGCCACGGCGGTGAACTCGTCAAGCTGGCGGTGGCGCACGCCGTGCCGGTCGGCGGGTTCACGGGGTGGCGGCAGGCGATGCCGGTGACGCAGTGGTCGGTGACGAAGACCGGCGGCGCTTCGGAAATCGGACAAGTGGGACAGCGAGTGGGACAGGTGGAACAGCCATGACCGTGTACTTCATCGGGGCGGGCCCTGGCGCCGCCGACCTGATCACCGTGCGCGGCGCCCGCACCCTCGCCGCGTGCCAGGTCTGCCTCTACGCGGGGTCCCTGGTGCCCAAGGAACTCCTCGCCGAGTGCCCGCCCGGCGCGCGGCTCGTCGACACGGCCGACCTCGACCTCGACGCCATCGAACGGGAGCTGGTCGCCGCGCACGAGGCCGGGCACGACGTGGCGCGGCTGCACTCCGGCGACCCGTCCGTGTTCAGCGCCGTCGCCGAGCAGATGCGGCGGCTCGACGCGCACGGCGTCCCGTACGAGGTCGTGCCCGGAGTACCCGCGTTCGCCGCGGCCGCCGCCGCGCTGAAGCGGGAGCTGACGGTGCCGACCGTCGGGCAGACCGTCATCCTCACGCGCATCGCCCAGCAGGCCACGCCGATGCCTGCCGGCGAGGACCTGGCGACCCTGGGGGCGAGCGGTGCCCTTCTCGTGCTGCATCTCGGGGCGCGTTACGTCGACCGGATCGTCGGGGAGCTGCTTCCGCACTACGGGGCCGAGTGCCCGGCCGCGGTCGTGGCGTACGCCAGCCGGGAGAACGAGCTGGTGCTGCGCGGCACGCTCGGGGACATCGCGGAGCAGGTCAAGGCGGCCGGGGTTCTGCGTACGGCGGTGATCCTGGTGGGCCGCACGCTGGGTGCTTCGCAGTTCCGGGACAGCCACCTGTACTCGACGGAACGGGACCGCGCCTCCGGGTCCGAGTCGTGTGGTGGCCGGCCGCGCAGTTCCCCGCGCCCCTGAGCGTCTGCCCCCTTCGGGCCGATTTCGGGTGCGGATGCGTGGTGGCTGGTCGCGCAGTTCCCCGCGCCCCTGAGCGTCTGCCCCCTTCGGGCCGATTTCGGGTGCGGATGCGTGGTGGCTGGTCGCGCAGTTCCCCGCGCCCCTG
>NZ_JBEYWV010000039.1:0-94051 GCF_040644575.1 Streptomyces sp. NPDC046939 | reverse complement strand
CCCGGTTACATTCCGAACCCGGAAGCTAAGCCTTACAGCGCCGATGGTACTGCAGGGGGGACCCTGTGGGAGAGTAGGACGCCGCCGAACTATTTGTTAAGGAAAAGCCCCGTGCCATTCGGCACGGGGCTTTTCTGCGTTTCAGGGCGATCGTAGAGTTCCGTATATGCGCTATGAACTCGTCATCTTCGACAATGACGGTGTCCTCGTCGACAGCGAGCCGATCTCCAACACCCTTCTCGCCGCTTATCTCACCGAGCTCGGGCACCCGACCTCGTACGAGGACTCCTTGCGCGACTACATGGGCGCCGCCATGCATCGCGTACACGACGTCATTGCCGAGAGGACGGGACAGCGGCTGCCCGCCGACTTCGATGACGTGTTTCACGGGCGGGTCTTCGCCGCGTTCGAGCGGGAGCTCAAGCCCGTGCCCGGTGTCTTCGACGTACTGGAGAAGCTGAACGCCGACGGGGTTCCGTATTGCGTGGCGTCCTCCGGGAGTCATGAGCGGATTCGTGTCGGGCATCGGACGACCGGGCTCGACGCGTTCTTCGGCGACGAGCGCATCTTCAGCTCGCAGGACGTGGGGCGGGGGAAGCCGGCGCCGGATCTCTTCCTGTATGCCGCCGAGCGCATGGGCGTGGCGCCCGGGAAGTGCCTGGTCGTCGAGGACAGTCCGCTCGGTGTGCAGGCCGCCGTCGCCGCCGGGATGGATGTGTACGGGTTCACCGCCATGACGCCGGCCGAGCGGCTCGGCGGGGCGCGGGAACTCTTCGACGACATGCGCGCGTTGCCCGGCCTTCTGGCCTCCGGGGACTGAGCCGATTGACCCGGTGATCCATCTACCCACCAGTACGCCCAGCGCTTACGCTGTGCCGCCATGACCGATGGCACGGGCGGCACAGAGGGCATGAGTGGCATAACCGGCGCGATGCGCCGAGGGCGGCAGGCGCTCGGGTTCAGCTTCTTCGCGCAGGGGGCGGCCTTCGCGCTGCTTGTGACGCGGATTCCCGCGCTCCAGGACCAGTACGGGATCTCCGACGGGCTGCTCCCGGTGTTCCTGGCCGCCGTGCCGATCCTGGCCGGGGCCGGCAGCGTGGGCACCGAGCAGTTGGTGAAGCGGGTGCGGCCGAGCCGGGTGCTGCGGTGGTCGCAGCCCGTCGCGCTCCTGGCGCTGCTCGGTGTGGGCGCCGGGGACGCCCTGTGGGAAGTGGCTGTCGCGCTCGCGGCGTTCGGGCTGGCCGTGGGGGCGCTCGACGCGTCCATGAACATGCTCGGGGTCAGTCTCCAGCGCGCGTACGGGCGCAGCATCATGCTCGGCTTCCACGCCGCCTACAGCCTGGGCGGGATCGTTGGCGCTTCGCTGGCCTGGGTCGGGGCGCACTGGGATCTGTCGCTGTTCGTGCTGTATCTGCCGGTCGTCGTGGTGTTCGTGCCCGCCTTGTTCGTGGGGAGCCGGTGGTACGTCGACGCCGACGCGCGGGCTGTCGAGGAGGCCGTGCGGGAGCAGGCCGGTGGGCTCGTCTTCAAGATGCTGCTGCCGTTGTGCCTGGTGATGACCTTCGCGTACATCGGGGACTCGACCGTCTCCAACTGGAGTGCGAAGTATTTGCAGGACGTGCTGGGGAGCTCCGAGCAACTGTCGACGGTCCCCTACAACGTGTACATGGTGATGACCCTCGTGGGGCGGGCCGTGGGCGATCTCGGGGTGCGGCGGTTCGGGGCCGTGGCCGTGGTGCGGATGGGAACGGTCGTCGCGGCCGCCGGGTTCGGTGTGGTGGCTGTGGCGCCCGGGGCGTGGGTGGGGATGGGCGGGTTCACGCTGCTCGGGCTCGGGCTGTGTGTCATCGTGCCGCAGACCTTCGCCGCGGCGGGGCGCATGTTCCCGGGTGCCTCGGACGCGGCCATCGCGCGGCTCAATATCTTCAACTACGTAGGCTTTTTGATCGGTTCGCCGCTTGTGGGGGCGCTGGGTGACGCGTGGAGCTATCGCTGGGCCATGCTCGTACCGATGGCGCTGGTGCTCGTGACGCTCGTGTACGCCCCTTCGTTCGGATCGGGGGCGGACCGATACGGTGGCAGGCATGAGCGGCCGCGCGCAGTTGATGTGGGACCCGGCGGTGACGGGGTATGACTTCGGGCCGGGACATCCGATGGACCCCGTCCGGCTCGACCTGACCCGGCGTCTCGTCGGTGCCTTCGGGCTCGACCGGGACGTGGAGGTGGTCGCGGCGAAGCGGGCGGGTGAGTCGACGCTGCGGCTCGTGCACCGCCAGGACTACGTGGACGCGGTCAAGGCCGCCTCCGCCGATCCGGACGCGGCGGACCAGGCGTACGGGCTCGGGACCGCGGACGATCCGGCGTTCGCCGGGATGCACGAGGTGTCCTCGCTGATCGCCGGGCAGTCCGTGGGGGCCGCCGAGGCCGTGTGGCGGGGGGAGGCCCTGCACGCCGTGAACTTCGCCGGGGGGCTGCACCACGCCATGCCGGGCGCCGCGTCCGGGTTCTGCGTGTACAACGACGCCGCGCTGGCCATCGCCCGGCTCCTCGAACTGGGCGTCGAGCGGGTCGCGTACGTGGACGTGGACGTGCACCACGGGGACGGTGTGCAGGCCGCGTTCTGGGAGGACCCGCGCGTCCTCACCGTCTCCCTGCACGAGCACCCCCGGACGCTGTTCCCGCAGACCGGGTGGCCCGAGGAGACCGGGGCGGACGGTGCCGCCGAGGGGACGGCGGTCAATGTGGCGCTGCCGGCCGGGACCGGGGACGGGGGATGGCTGCGGGCCTTCCACGCCGTCGTGCCCGAGCTGCTCGCGGAGTTCCGGCCGCAGGTCCTGGTGACGCAGCACGGGGCCGACACGCACTTCGAGGACCCGCTCGCCCATCTCGCGGTCTCGCTCGACGCGCAGCGCGCCGTGCAGGTCGCCTGCCACGAGCTGGCGCACACGTTCGCGGAGGGGCGCTGGGTGGCGCTCGGCGGGGGCGGGTACGCGGTCGTGGACGTCGTGCCGCGCTCCTGGACGCATCTGGTGGCCGTCGCGGCCGGGCGGGAGATCGCCCCGGAGACGCTGACCCCGGAGGGCTGGCGGCAGGAAGTGTACGCGCGGACGCGGCAGTTGGCGCCGGGGCGGATGACGGACGGGCGCTGGCCCGTCGAGCACCGGGCGTGGGAGGCGGGGTACGACCCGGCCGACCGGCTCGACCAGGCGATCCTGGCGACGCGGAAGGCGGCGTTCCCGCTCCGGGGGCTGCTGCCCTAGCCGACCCATAGCCAACAGGGACGCTCACGCACGGGACTTTGGGTCCGGGTTACTCCGACTGTGGGGTGTTCGGGGCTTTTCGGAGGTGCCCGGCCGGTCGATGCGCCAGCATCGGGCACGTGTTGAGCACCGGCGCCCTGCGTGCGCACCTGTTGGCGGCTCGCCTTGCCGGGCCTGTGGCGACCTCCCGCGAGGCGAGCCTGCGGAGTTACCGCCTCTTCGAGGCGCGCGACCCGCGGGTGCTGCTCGGGCTCGATCCCGAATGGGCCTGGGGGCAGCGGGACTTGCTGGCGCTCATGGCCGACAAGTGCGGCGTCTCGGACGATCCCGGGCACACCTCGGGCTGTGACGTCATCGATCCGGAGCTGACCCTGGCGGCGCTCGACGCGTTCGGGGACCGGCTCGGCAGGGCCGCCCACGAGCGTTCCCCGGTACTCTTCGGGACCGGGCACCCGCACCGTCTGCTCGGCTTCTACGCCGCGCTCGCGGACGCGCTGTCGGCGCTCGGATGCCCTGTCCTCACCCCGGCGCAGGGTCAGAGTGTCGACATAACGACCCGGTTCGGACTACGTACGTACAACCTTGACTACGTACGAGGAGTCGCGTTGGTGCGCGAACCCGGCGCAGGCGCCCCCGGCGCCGAGCCCGGCGCGCACACGCACTCCCCCCTCCCGGTTCGCACCGCCCTGGCGGGGTGCGCGGAGGCCGGATGGCCCCTGCCGGACCTTGTCATCGGGGACCACGGATGGGTCTGCGGTGCAGGTCAGTTGGGGTTCGATGCCATCGGCCTGGCCGATACCGATGATCCCGCGCTGTTCGTCGGTGAGGCGGAGGGGCGAGTGTCCGTCGTCGTTCCGCTTGATGACGCTGTGCGGTCTGATTACTACCGACCGCTTACTCGCTATGTACTCAATCGAGCGTGTCTGTCACAGTAGGCGGCCGATCGCTGCTCCTCTTCCCCACTCGCACCACACGCCCCTAGTCTGGGGAGTGAGCACGCAACGACGTTGAGTCACCGGAAGGGGAAGCCGGTGGCCGTCGAGTGCGGAAGGTTCAGGTGTGTCATGGCTGCTGGTGAAGGTAGGCCTCTGAACGAGGTGCAGTTCCTGACCGTGGCGGAAGTCGCCTCGGTCATGCGAGTGTCCAAGATGACCGTGTACCGGCTGGTGCACAGCGGTCATCTGCCCGCGATCCGGGTGGGGCGGTCCTTCCGCGTCCCCGAGCAAGCGGTTCACGAGTACCTCCGCGAGTCCTACGTGGGGGTGGAGACCGGCTGAGCCCGGCTGAGCGACCCCTCGATTTCTAGCTCGGCGCCCGGGCGGGGTAGGCTGGCCCTCCGTAGGTCGTGTGGGCCCCAATGCAGCCCCGCACCGAGTGATTGTCCCCGCACCGCGGGGGTTGTCCGAGAAGTGAGCGAGGGTAGTCGTGGGCTCTGTTATCAAGAAGCGGCGCAAGCGGATGGCGAAGAAGAAGCACCGCAAGCTGCTGAAGCGTACGCGTGTGCAGCGTCGCAACAAGAAGTAGGCGACCGCTGCGCCGACAGCGCGGTCTGTGGCCCTCCCGCCGGATTCGTTCCGGTGGGAGGGCCACAGCGCGTTCACGGGGTGTTCCGCGTGCGTTTCGGACAAGTTCTTACAGGCACTCGTAGGGGCGGGACCGCGCGGAGCAGGCACAGGGCCGTACGGGCGCCTGTGGCTGTCGTCACTTCCTGCATCGGGTGGTCATCACAGTGCGACGGCGAAGCGCTAACGTGAGCTGCGACACGGGTACGTCGAATGCGGGGCGCGACGGGGCTGGGGACGGAAGGTAGGCGCTGATCTTGGGCAAGGTCGTGCTCGTGACCGGGGTGGCCCGGCAGTTGGGCGGCCGTTTCGTACGGCGCATCCAGCGGGACCCCGAAGTGGACCGGGTCATCGGCGTGGACGCGGTGCCGCCCGCGCACCATCTGGGCGGCGCGGACTTCCTCCGGGCCGACATCCGGCAGCCGACGATCGCGCGGGTGCTCGCCGAGCACTCCGTCGACACGGTCGTGCACATGGACGTCACCGGGACGCCGCTCGCCAGCGGCGGTCGCGGCTCGGTCAAGGAGACCAACGTCATCGGCACGATGCAGCTCCTCGGCGCCTGCCAGAAGGCGCCGAGCGTGAAGCGGCTCGTGGTGAAGTCCAGTACGAACGTGTACGGGTCCGCGCCGCGCGACCCGGCCGTCTTCACCGAGACGACACCGCCGAAGTCGCTGCCGAGCGGCGGCTTCGCCAAGGACACCGTCGAGGTCGAGGGGTATGTGCGCGGGTTCGCCCGGCGCCGGCCCGACGTCGCCGTGTGCGTGCTGCGGTTCGCCAACATCCTCGGGCCGACCGCCGATTCACCGCTCGCCGAGTACTTCTCGCTGCCGGTCCTGCCGACCGTGTTCGGCTACGACCCGCGGCTGCAGTTCGTGCACGAGGACGATGTGATCGAGGTGCTGCGGCTCGCCTCGCGCGAACCCGAGCGCGGCACCATCAACAGCGGGACCTTCAACATCGCGGGCGACGGCGTGCTGCTGCTCTCGCAGTGCTCGCGGCGGCTCGGCCGGCCGACCGTCCCGGTGCTGCTGCCCGCGGTGACCTGGGTCGGCGGCGCGCTGCGTACGCTGGGTGCGACGGATTTCTCCCCCGAGCAGATCAGGCTGCTCACCCACGGGCGGATGGTGTCGACGGCGCAGATGAAGGACACGCTCGGCTTCCGGCCCCTGTACTCGACTGCGGAGACCTTCGAGGACTTCGTCCGCGGCCGGGGCCCCGGGCTGCTGCCGCCGAGAGCGGTGGCGGGAGCCGTCGACAGGATCGCGTCGCTGCCGTTCCTCGGCGGCGGCCGCACACCGAGCCACCCCCCGACGCAGAGCGCCAACTGAGGAGCGCGGACACGATGGCGGACGCCAAGGTCATTCGGTTCGACGACGACAGGTCGCGGGGCGCCGGCGGGAAGCACGCCGGGCGGCGCAGGAGCCGGCGCGACAGCGACCCGGCGGGGGCCGGGGACGTGCACGAGATCAAACCGCTGCCGGTGCAGCGCTCGGAGCCGGTGCCTCCGCCGCCGTCGGACGCGCCGGAGGCGGAGGAGCGCGGGGGCTGGGAGCGGCGGGTCGCGGGCGGGCTCGCGTTCCTGCGGCGGCGGCTCACCGGGGACTACGAGATCGACGAGTTCGGCTACGACAAGGAGCTCACCGACCACGTCCTGATGTCGCTGCTGCGGCCGGTCGCGGAGAAGTACTTCCGCGTCGAGGTGAAGGGCGTGGAGAACATCCCGGCCGAGGGCGGGGCGCTGATCGTCTCCAACCACTCCGGGACGCTGCCCCTGGACGGCCTGATGATGCAGGTCGCCGTGCACGACCACCATCCGGCAGGGCGCCATCTGCGGCTCCTCGCGGCGGACCTGGTGTTCATGCTGCCGGTCGTCAACGAGCTGGCGCGCAAGGCCGGGCACACCCTGGCCTGCGCGGAGGACGCGCAGCGGCTCCTGGAGAGCGGTGAGCTGGTCGGGGTGATGCCCGAGGGGTTCAAGGGGATAGGCAAGCCGTTCAGCGAGCGGTACAAACTGCAGCGGTTCGGGCGGGGCGGGTTCGTGTCGACCGCGCTGCGCGCCGGGACGCCGATCGTGCCGTGCTCGATCGTCGGGGCCGAGGAGATCTACCCGATGCTCGGCAACGCGAAGACGTTGGCGCGGGTGCTCGGCTTCCCGTACTTCCCGATCACGCCGACGTTCCCCTGGCTCGGGCCGCTGGGGGCGGTGCCGCTGCCGACGAAGTGGACCATCCAGTTCGGGGAGCCGATCCCGACGGACGGGTACCCGCCGGAGGCGGCGGAGGACCCGATGCTGATGTTCAACCTGACCGACCAGGTCCGCGAACAGATCCAGCACACGCTGTACAAGCTCCTTGTGCAGCGCAGGTCGGTGTTCTTCTAGGCGGTACGCGACAGGGCCCGGTGGCACGTGACAGGGCCCGGGGTGCACGCACCCCGGGCCCTGTCACGTGCCGGTTATCGCTGGTCGGCGTCCTCGCCGTGGAGGCCCAGGCCGGGCAGGAGGCCGGGGAGCAGCGGCGGCAGTGTCACATCCGGCTTGGGGACGTGCGGGGTGTCGACCTTGCCGTCGTCCGAGGGGGGCGCGCTCGTCTCGTCCTTCGGCGGGTCGAGGAGGCCGCCGGTGGTCTCGCCGAGGAGGCCCTCCTTGTCCTTGCTCGCACCGCTGCCGGAGCTGGACGGCTTCGGCGGGGTGGAGCTCGGGCCCCGGTGGTCCTGGTGCGCCGGGCCGGACGGGGTGGCCCGGTGGGTGCCGGACGTGCCCGGTGCCGTCGTCCTGTCGCGGCCGGTGCTCGGGGAACCGTCGCGGACGGGCGTCTTGGGCAGCAGCGCCCGCAGCGGGTCGACCTCCTGGTCTATGGCGTCGAAGACCGAGCTGACCTCGTCCCGCACATCGCCGAGCTGGACCGGGAGCCGGTCGCTGAGCGCCTGCCAACTGCGCCGGTGGGACTCCGTGAACGCGTTCAGCGCCTGGATCGGGCCGAGGGAGCCGTCCCGCTTGTAGGCGGCGCTGAGCAGCCGGTGAGCCTCGGACGCGTCGTAGCGCATCCCGGAGAGCGCGCGGCGGACCTCGCCGATCGACTCGTGGTCGAGGGGGCCGCCGCGGTCGCGCTCCATGAGGCGCCGTGCCTCGCTGAGCCGCGTCGACGCCTGGTCGAGGTAGAGCGTGCCGCGGTCGGAGTCGCTGTCGGCGAGGCCGAGCTTGAAGTCCTCCATGCCGCGCTTGAGGCCGTAGAGGTTGTCACCGGGAAGGGCGTTGGAACTGGCCGCCGCCACCCCGCCGAAGGCACCGGCGGCCACGCCGACCGTGAGTCCGCCGGCGGCGAGGCCCTTGGTCAGGCGGGTGCGGGGCCGCAGCTTGCGCAGGGGGCTCGCCCGGTGCGCTCCCTTGGCCCGGGTCCGCTGCTCGGGCACCGGGGGGCCCACGGTGCCCTCCTGGAGCATGGCCTCCATGGCGGCGACGAGCTGCGCCCGCTGCTCCACTTTGACCTCGGGGTCCAATCTCGGCCTGGGCAGTTCGCCGAGGCCGGAGGCCAGGGACAGGAGCCTGCCCTGTTCGGTCCGATCGGACTGGTCGCTCGCTCGAGCTTCCGGTTCTTCCGGCTGCTGCGCCGCCGGGTCCAGGTCGGACTGGTCCTCCAGGGCCTGGGCGAAGGCGTTCGCCCGCCGGTGTGCCGATACGTTCGCGATCACTGGCGGCACCTCCTCTCGTCATGACGGTCGACTCCCACGTGGTCGACTCCCCAAGGGGTCCTGAGGGTTGCACGCCCTGCCGGTTTGCACACGAACGAGTGAGCGGAGCCGGTCCAGGAGTGACCACAGGGAGCCTGCATCCCGCTCAACGAGCGGCGCGGCACTTGGGTTACGGACGAAAGATGATCCGACCACGATCTCATCTCGCCCTCACAGCAGGTGAGTTGAGAATCGCGGACGGTGAGGAGGGCGCGGGGCGCCGGGGCGGACACCGGTCAGCGGGCGTCGTCCGGGAGGAGCCGGGCGAGGGTGCGCACGGCCCGGTACTGGAGGGTCTTGATCGCGCCCTCGTTCTTGCCCATCACGCGGGCGGTCTCGGCGACGGAGAGACCTTGGAGGAAGCGGAGCGTGACGCACTCCTGCTGCTGGGGGTTGAGTCGTCGTACGGCGTCGAGCAGGGCCGCGTTGGAGAGGGACTCGAGGACGGAGTCCTCGGGGGAACGCTCCACCTCGTTCGCGTCGAGCATCTCGCCGGTGGTCACTTCGAGGCGGAAGCGGCTCGACTTGAAGTGGTCGGCGACCAGGTTGCGCGCGATCGTGACCAGCCAGGCGCCGAAGTCGCGGCCCTGCCAGGTGAAGGTGCCGATGCGGCGCAGGGCGCGCAGAAAGGTCTCGCTGGTGAGGTCCTCGGCCGTCGCCTTCCCGCCGACGCGGTAGTAGATGTAGCGGTAGACGGTGTCGCTGTACTGGTCGTAGAGGCGGCCGAAGGCGTCGGCCTCGCCGGACTGGGCGCGCTCGACCAGCTCCATCATGCGGGCGCTGTCGCTGTCCGCGGCGGGACGGCGCGGGGCGGACGCCGTCGACGTGCCGGCGGCGCCGGATGCGCCGGCGGCTCCGGACCGGGTCCGTCTGCCGACGGTGGCGGCACCGGAATCGGCCATGGCGAAGCACGGGCCGGCCGGTACGGCGACGGCGAGGGCGGGGACGGCGTACGCGGTGGGGACGAAGCCGCGCAAGCGGTCGATGACCGTTGCGCGCAGCGTAGCCAGGCCCGAGGCGTCAACCCCGACGTGTTGAAACACGGGACTCCCAGAGGCAGAGCTTCCATCACGTGCAGTGCGGGACCGTTCACTCGTCGTGCTGACGTGTGGGTACCGGAATGCGTCTGAGGAGAATAACGCTTCGTGCAGGGAGCGCTACACCGAGTTGCTCAAATCATCGATTACGTCACTTCTGTAGTCGATCGGCGATGGTTCGAGCACCAGAGAGTGACCGTTTGCTGATCGCATCAGGTCATGTTGCGGCTATCCCGGTGACGCCTTGTGGCCGAGTGGTATCAACGGGACTGCCGGGGACCGGACACGGGTAAGACCCTCCGTCGGCGCGTCGCGGCGCCGGGCAAGCGCCGGGAGGTCAGTGCCGGCGCCGGTGGATGGCGATCGCCGCGGCCGTGCCGCCCGCGACCGCGCCCACGCCCGCCGCGGCCGGGATGCCGACCTTCGCGGCCTTGCGGCCCGTGCGGTAGTCCCGCAGCCGCCACTCCCGCTCGCGGGCGTACTTGCGCAGTTTCGCGTCAGGATTGATCGCATACGGATGCCCGACGAGCGAGAGCATCGGGATGTCGTTGTGCGAGTCGCTGTAGGCGGCGCAGCGGTCGAGCTCCAGGCCCTCGGCGGAGGCGAGCGCGCGGACGGCCTCGGCCTTGGCGGGGCCGTGCAGCGGTTCGCCGACGAGCTTGCCGGTGTAGACGCCGCCGATGGACTCGGCGACGGTGCCGAGCGCGCCGGTCAGGCCGAGGCGCCGGGCGATGACCGTGGCGATCTCCACGGGCGCGGCGGTGACGAGCCACACCTTCTGGCCCGCGTCGAGGTGGGCCTGGGCGAGGGCGCGGGTGCCGGGCCAGATGCGCTCGGCCATGTACTCGTCGTAGATCTCCTCGCCGATGGACTGGAGCTCGGCGACGCGGTGGCCCTTGACGATGGACAGGGCGCTCTCGCGGACGTCCTGCATGTGCTCGGGGTCCTCGACGCCGGCGATCCGGAACCACGCCTGCTGCCAGGCGAAGCGGGTCAGTTCGCGGCGCTCGAAGAACTTCCGCTTGTAGAGGCCGCGGCCGAAATGGAAGATCGCGGCGCCCTGCATCACGGTGTTGTCCAGGTCGAAGAAGGCGGCGGCCTTGTCGTCGCCGAAGACCGGGAATTCCGGTTCCTGTCCTTCCGCGCCCTCCGCGGGCGGCGCCTGTTCCTCGATCTCCTGGGACGTCTTGCGGGCGGCCTCCGCCGACGCCTCGCCCGCGAGGACACTGCGCGCGGTCGCGGGGCGCCTACGAGGTGTGAGCCATCCGAATCCAATCAGCGGCACGGCGTGCCTCCTGCCGGGGCGGCGGTCGGGCGACGGGCGGGACATGGCGCGAGCATAGCCATTGTGTTCGGTGCTTCCGGGGTCGAGAGGATTTCGGGAAGCTGTCGCTCCGCGAAATCCTGGCGTCGTACGAGAGCGGAGTGCGGGGTCAGAATGGCCGGTATGAGTCCCATTTTTCGCCGCGGTGAGAAGAAGAATCCGCAGGAGCGTGTCGTCACGCTGATCCGCAAGCCCGGGTGCCATCTGTGTGATGACGCACAGGCGGTGATCGAGAAGGTCTGCGCGGAGGTCGGTGCCACGTGGGAGATGAAGGACATCACCGAGGACGAGGAGCTGTACCGCAGGTACTGGGAGCAGATCCCGGTCGTACTGGTCGACGGGGCGCAGCACGATTTCTGGCGCGTGCAGGAGGAGCGGCTGCGGCGTGCGCTCACGCGGTAGCCGTCCGCGCACGGGGCGCGCCCGCGGTCGCGTACGTCACTGACCGACGAGTCCAACTAATCCCCAAAGTCGCTTAGGATCGGGGGCGGTTTGGTGTCGGGGGGCGTGGATCTGAAGGAAGGTGTCCGGTTTTGCCCCCCACAGGTATGCAACGAGGCTACCTGCGCGCCGGTTCCATGAAAGCTTCCCTGCGGCGCGTGACCCCGGTCACGTTGGCCGGGCAAATCGGACACCATCTTTGTGCACGCGTTCACAAAGACATAGCCTGCATTCGACGGGGCGGTCCAGGAACTTCGAGCCGCCCGCAGCCCCGCTCTACCCGCAGGAGCACCGTGGCAACTGGCCGAACTCACCGACCGGCGACCCGTAGCCGAGGAATTCCCGAGGCCACCGTCGCCCGTCTCCCGCTGTACCTCCGAGCCCTGACCGCGCTGTCGGAGCGCTCGGTGCCCACGGTCTCCTCCGAGGAGCTGGCGGCCGCGGCGGGGGTCAACTCCGCCAAGCTCCGCAAGGACTTCTCCTACCTCGGCTCGTACGGGACCCGTGGTGTGGGCTACGACGTCGAGTACCTCGTCTACCAGATCTCCCGCGAGCTGGGCCTGACGCAGGACTGGCCGATCGTGATGGTCGGTATCGGCAACCTCGGCGCGGCCCTCGCCAACTACGGCGGGTTCGCCTCGCGCGGGTTCCGCGTGGCGGCCCTGATAGACGCCGATCCGGCGATGACGGGCAAGACCGTCGCCGGGATGCCGGTGCAGCACGCCGACGACCTCGAGAAGATCATCGACGACAACGGCGTGTCCATCGGTGTCATCGCGACCCCGGCGGGCGCGGCCCAGCAGGTCTGCGACCGGCTCGTCGCCGCCGGTGTCACCTCCATCCTGAACTTCGCGCCGACCGTCCTGTCCGTGCCGGACGGCGTCGACGTCCGCAAGGTCGACCTCTCCATCGAGCTGCAGATCCTCGCCTTCCACGAGCAGCGCAAGGCGGGCGAGAGCGCCCTGGAGACCGCCGAGGGCGCCGTGGGCGTCGAGGGCCCGGCCGCCAAGGTGACCAAGCCCGCCACCGCCGTCGAGCGCAAGGGACCCGACGGGGACGTGCCCGCCGTGATGCCGGCATGAGTCTCCTCGTCGTGGGGCTGAGCCACCGCAGCGCCCCGGTCTCCATCCTGGAGCGGGCCGCGCTGACCGCCGACGCCCAGGCCAAGCTGGTCCAGGACACGCTCGCCGCCGAACCGGCGGCCGAGGCGGCGCTCCTGTCGACCTGCAACCGCATCGAGCTGTACGCGGACGTGGACAAGTTCCACGCCGGTGTCGCCGAGCTGTCGACGCTGCTCGCGCAGCACAGCGGCGTGGGCCTGGAAGAGCTCACTCCTTATCTCTATGTGCACTACGAGGACCGGGCGGTGCACCACCTGTTCTCGGTGGCGTGCGGGCTCGACTCGATGGTCGTCGGCGAGGGCCAGATCCTCGGCCAGATCAAGGACACGCTCGCCAAGGCGCAGGACCTGCACTCCGCGGGCAAGCTCCTCAACGACCTGTTCCAGCAGGCGCTGCGGGTCGGCAAGCGGGCGCACTCCGAGACCGGGATCGACCGGGCCGGTCAGTCGCTCGTCACCTTCGGGCTCGAACAGCTCGCGCAGAAGGAGCCGGTGGCCGCCTGGGCGCAGGGCAAGCGCGCGCTGGTGATCGGCGCGGGCTCGATGTCCTCGCTGGCCGCGGCGACGCTCGCGCGCGCCGGGGTGGCCGAGGTCGTCGTCGCCAACCGCACCATGGAGCGCGCCGAGCGCCTCGTGGAAATCCTCGGCGAGGGCGGTACCGCCGCCCGTGCCGTCGCCATGGACGCCGTGGCGGACGAACTGACACGTGCCGACGTGGCCATCTCCTGCACCGGCGCGACGGGGCTCGTCCTGACCGCCGACGTCGTGCGCGCCGCCGTCGCGGGCCGCACCCCGACCGCCGGCGGCGACGTGCCGCAGCAGGCTGCGGCGACCGGCGCCAAGACACCGGCCGAGGG
The DNA here is from genome assembly GCF_040644575.1 of Streptomyces sp. NPDC046939. Taxonomy (NCBI): domain Bacteria; kingdom Bacillati; phylum Actinomycetota; class Actinomycetes; order Kitasatosporales; family Streptomycetaceae; genus Streptomyces; species Streptomyces sp. NPDC046939. The sequence goes on along the minus strand of NZ_JBEYWV010000039.1, from coordinate 80,718 downwards.
CTGCCCCGTCGACCCGAGCGCGCCCGTACGCGGAGGGTTCTCGGTCGAGGGCGAGGCCGCCGTCGCCGGGTTCGACGCCGCCGAGCTGGAGCAGCACGGCGCCTGGGTCGACAACGCGCCGGGTGAGCGGGTGCGGCCCTCCGAGGCCGCCACCATCGCCGCCCTCGCGGCGGCGGGCCGGGTGCCGGAGATACGGCGCGAGCGGCAGCCCGAGCCGGTGCAGCGCGTCGCGCTCGCCCTGCTCGACCTGGCGATGCCGCGTGACATCGACGCGGTCGCGCACCGCATCGACGGGGTCCGCCTCGTCGACATCGAATCGCTCGCGGACGCCTCCGCCGACGCGCCGATGGCCGCCGACGTGGACCAGGTGCGCGGAATCGTCGCCGACGAGGTCGCCGCGTTCGGCGCCGCCCAGCGGGCCGCGCACATCACGCCGACCGTCGTGGCGCTGCGCACCATGGCCGCGTCCGTCGTCACCAGCGAGATCGCGCGCCTCGACGGCCGGCTGCCCGGCCTGGACGAGAAGCAGCGTGCGGAGATCACCCAGACCGTCCGGCGCGTGGTGGACAAACTGCTGCACGCGCCGACCGTACGGGTCAAGCAGCTCGCTGCCGAGCCCGGCGGTGCCGGGTACGCGGACGCGCTGCGGACCCTGTTCGACCTGGACCAGGAGACGGTCGCCGCCGTCTCCCGGGCCATCCCCCGAGACCGTGAATCCGCCAGCGGCACGGTAGGCAAGAATCGAGGCCCGGCATGACCGCCGCCGACAAAGCACTGAGGCTGGGGACCAGGCGCAGCAAGCTGGCCATGTCCCAGTCCGGGCATGTCGCCGAAGCCGTACGCCAGCTCACCGGCCGTGAGGTCGAGCTGGTGGAGATCACCACGTACGGGGACACCTCCCGTGAGCACCTGGCGCAGATCGGCGGGACCGGTGTCTTCGTCACCGCCCTGCGGGACGCGCTGGTGCGCGGCGACATCGACTTCGCCGTGCACTCGCTCAAGGACCTCCCGACGACGCAGCCCGAGGAGCTCACGCTCGCCGCGCTGCCGGTGCGCGAGGACCCGCGGGACGTGCTGGTCGCGCGGGACGGGCTGAAGTTCGCCGACCTGCCGGCCGGGGCCCGCGTCGGCACCGGCTCCCCGCGCCGCATGGCGCAGCTCAACGCGTACGCCCGCAGCCACGGACTCTCCATCGAGACCGTGCCGATCCGCGGGAACATCGACACCCGCATCGGCTACGTCGAGAAGGGGGAGCTCGACGCCGTCGTCCTGGCGGCCGCCGGGCTCAACCGCATAGGTCGCGCCGCGGAGGTCACGGACTTCCTGTCGACCGACACCGTCCTGCCCGCCCCCGGTCAGGGGGCACTGGCAGTCGAGTGCACCACCAGCAACAGTGCGCTCGCCGCCACGCTCGCCGAGCTCGACGACCCGGTCACCCGGTTCGCCGTCACGGCCGAGCGAGCCCTGCTCGCCGCCCTGGAAGCCGGTTGCAGCGCCCCCGTGGGTGCGCTCGCCGACTTGTTGGGGGACGGGCAGATTGCCACCGAAATGCGCCTGCGCGGCGTCGTCGGGACCACCGACGGCTCCGAGCTGGTGCAGACGTCCACCACCGGTCCCGTGCCCTCGTCGGAGGACGAGGCGCTGGCGCTCGGGCGGGAACTCGCCGCCGAGATGCTGGCCAAGGGTGCGGCCGGTCTGATGGGGGAGCGAGCACTTTGAGCCCCACCACCGTTGAATCGACCGCCTGCGCACCTGGGCACGTCACCTTCCTGGGTGCCGGTCCCGGTGACCCAGGACTGCTGACACTGCGGGCCGTGGAGGCCCTGGCCCGGGCGGATGTGCTGATCGCCGAGCCCGAAGTGCTCGACGTCGTGCGCACGCACGCCAGGGCGGGCGTGACCGTGCTCGACGCGGGCACGCCGGGGCGCACGGCTGCTGACGGGGCGTCAACTGCCGTCGTGGTCCCGGCTCTGAGGGACTGGGCCAATCTTGTCATGGAGGCCGCGGGCAGCGGCAAGCGGGTCGTCCGTGCGGTCTCCGGTGACCCGGGGCTCGACACGTACGCGGCCGAGGAGATGCTCGCCTGCGCCTCCGCGGGCATCGACTTCGAGGTCGTGCCCGGTATCGCGGCGGCCGTCGGCGTGGCCGCGTACGCCGGTGTCCCGCTGCGCGACGCGCAGGGCGCCGACGTCCGCTTCGTCGACGCCGCCACCGCCTCCGAGCGCTGCTGGAGCGAGGTCGGCGCGTCCGACGGCACGCTCGTCGTCTCCACGACGCTCGACTCGGTGGCGGCCGCAGCCGGTGAGCTGGTCGCGGCGGGCCGCAAGCCCGACACCCCGCTGACCGTGACGATCGCGGGCACGACGACGCGCCAGAAGACCTGGACCGCGACGCTCGGCACCATCGCGCAGACGTTCAAGCAGGCCAAGGTGCTGCCCTCGCCCGAGGGCGGCCGGCCGGTGATAGCCGTGGTCGGTGAGCGGTCCGCCGCCGCCCAGCGCGACCAGTTGTCGTGGTTCGAGTCCAAGCCGCTGTTCGGCTGGAAGGTCCTCGTCCCGCGCACCAAGGAGCAGGCGGCCTCGCTCTCCGACCAGCTCAGGTCGTACGGCGCGGTGCCGCACGAGGTCCCGACGATCGCCGTCGAGCCGCCGCGCACCCCGCAGCAGATGGAGCGCGCGGTCAAGGGCCTGGTCACGGGCCGCTACGAGTGGATCGCCTTCACCTCGGTCAACGCGGTCAAGGCGGTGCGCGAGAAGTTCGAGGAGTACGGGCTCGACGCGCGCGCCTTCGCCGGGATCAAGGTCGCGGCGGTCGGCGAGCAGACGGCGAACGCGCTCATCGCGTTCGGCGTCAAGCCGGACCTGGTGCCGAGCGGCGAGCAGTCGGCCGCCGGGCTCCTGGAGGACTGGCCGCCCTACGACCCCGTCTTCGACCCGATCGACCGGGTGTTCCTGCCGCGCGCGGACATCGCCACGGAGACGCTGGTCGCCGGGTTGATCGAGCTGGGCTGGGAGGTCGACGACGTCACGGCCTACCGGACCGTACGGGCCTCGCCCCCGCCGGCCGAGACGCGCGAGGCGATCAAGGGCGGCGGCTTCGACGCGGTGCTCTTCACCTCGTCGTCGACGGTCCGGAACCTGGTCGGCATCGCGGGCAAGCCGCACAACGTGACGGTGATCGCCTGCATCGGCCCGGCCACCGCCAAGACCGCCGAGGAGCACGGCCTGCGGGTCGACGTGATGGCCCCCGAGCCGTCGGTGCTCAAGCTGGCCGCCGCGCTCGCCGACTTCGGCGCCCGGCGCCGGGACGCGGCCATCGAGGCCGGTGACCCGGTGACGCGGCCGAGCGAGCGGCGGCCCGGGTCGCGGCGCAGGCGCGCGGCCCCGTAGGAGTAGAAGTGGGGGCGGGTACCCGGTGCGAGCCGGGTACCCGCCCTGTTCATTTGATCCAGGCACACGTAGGTACGACGAGGTGACAGTCCAGTGACTCGGTACGGCTCTTTCCCCGGTGCGCGGCCCCGGCGGCTGCGGACGACTCCCGCCATGCGGCGCATGGTCGCCGAGACGCGGCTGCATCCGGCCGACCTCATCCTCCCCGCGTTCGTGCGCGAGGGGATCGACGCGCCGGTGGAGATCGGCTCCATGCCCGGCGTGTACCAGCACACGCGGGACTCCCTGAAGAAGGCCGCGGCCGAGGCGGTCGAGGCGGGCATCTCCGGGATCATGCTCTTCGGCGTGCCCCTGGAGGAGAAGAAGGACGGCGCGGGCACGGTCGGCACCGACCCGGACGGCATCCTCCAGCAGGGCCTTCGGGACGTACGGGCCGAGGTCGGGGACGACCTGATCGTCATGTCCGACCTGTGCCTGGACGAGTTCACCGACCACGGGCACTGCGGCGTCCTCGACGAGCAGGGCCGGGTCGACAACGACGCGACCCTGGAGCGGTACGCCGAGATGGCGCAGGTCCAGGCGGACGCGGGCGCCCACGTCGTCGGCCCGTCCGGGATGATGGACGGCCAGATCGGCGTCATCCGCGACGCCCTGGACCAGATCGGCCGCGAGGACGTGGCGATCCTCGCGTACACGGCGAAGTACTCCTCGGCGTTCTACGGCCCGTTCCGCGAGGCCGTCGGCTCCTCGCTCAAGGGCGACCGCAAGACGTACCAGCAGGACCCGGCCAACACCCGCGAGTCCCTGCGCGAGCTGGCGCTCGACCTGGAGGAGGGCGCCGACATGGTCATGGTCAAGCCGGCCGGTCCCTACCTCGACATCCTCGCGCGGGTCGCCGACGAGGTGGACGTGCCGGTCGCCGCGTACCAGATCAGCGGCGAGTACGCGATGATCGAGGCGGCGGCGCAGCGCGGCTGGATCGAGCGCGACCGGGCGATCATGGAGTCGCTGACCGGGATCAAGCGCGCGGGCGCGAACATGATCCTGACGTACTGGGCGACCGAGGTGGCCCGGCAGTTGAAGTGAGCCGGGGCCGCTGTCAGTGCCGTGGCGGAGAATGCCCGGCATGACAGCGACACCGACAGCGATCACTGAGCGCGCCCTCAACAGGTCCACTCTCGCACGGCAGTTGCTGCTTCGGCGGCAGCCGCTCGGCGTCGAGGACGCGGTACGGCGGGTTGTCGCGTTGCAAGCGCAGCAGCCCGCTTCGCCGTATGTGGCGCTGTGGAACCGGGTGGCGGGGTTCCGCCCGGCGGAGCTGGACGAGACGCTGGCCGCCTTCCGGGTGGTGAAGTCGACGCTGATGCGGATCACGCTGCACGCGGTGCACGTCGAGGACTACGCGGCGTTCCGCGCGGCGGTGGAGCCGACGGTACGGGGTGCGCGGCTGCGGGACCCACGGTTCAAGGCGTCCGGGCTCACGGAGTCGGACGCCGACGCGTTGCTGCCGGAGTTGGTGCGGCGGGCGGAAGCGGCGGGCGACGCGCGGGAGCTGGGGGAGTGGCTGCGGGAACGCACCGGCATCGAGGGGGCGGTGTCGCCGACGGCGTGGCGGATGCTGCGGCAGTACGCGCCGCTGTGGCACGTGCCGGTCGCGGGGGTGCCGTGGTCGTACGTGTCCGGGGCCGGGCAGCGGTACGTGGCGGCGGGCGCGGCGCACCACCCCGGACTGCGGGACCCGGAGGCGGTGGCGGAGGGGATGCGGGTGCTGGTCCGCCGGTACCTGGAGGGGTTCGGCCCGGCGACCGTCGCGGACATGGCGCAGTTCGGGCTCGTGCAGAAGGGGCGGGTACGGGCGGCGCTCGGCGACGACCTGGAGGAGCTGCCGGGCCCGGGTGGGAGCGTGCTCTACGACGTGCCCGGGGGTGTCCGCCCGTCGGAGGAGGTGGCGGCGCCGCCGCGCTTGCTCCCGATGTGGGACAGCGTCCTCCTCGCCTACGCGGACCGGGACCGGGTCCTCCCTCCCGAGTACCGCAAGCTCGTGACCCGGGTGAACGGGGATGTGCTGCCGACGGTCCTGGTCGACGGGTACGTGGCCGGGGTCTGGCGGACGGCGCCGGACGGGTCGGGCCTTGAGGTGAGCGCGTTCCGGCCGCTCCCGGGGCCGGTGTGGGAGGCGCTGGAGGAGGAGGCGCGGGGGCTGCGTGCGTTCCTCGCCGAGCGGGACGAGGGCGCGTACCGGCGCTATGACCACTGGTGGGTGAAGGGGCTGCCGGTGGTGGAGGCGAAGGTGTTCGGGTAGCCGGGGTCGCGGTGCCCGGGCGGTGGACGTTCGGCGGGGCGGCTACTGCTTGCCCGTGCCGACCGGGTCCACCGTGACGCCCGCGTTCGTGGGGCTGTCGGTGACCGGGAGGTTGAGGGTGACCGGCAGGGTCTTGGAGTGGGTCTCGTTCGGCGGGGTGACGACGAGCTGGGTGATGTCGACGCCGGAGCCGCCGGTGTCGTTGCGCGGGTAGTGCAGGTGGAACCGGGTCTCCTCGCCGGTCTTCAGGGTGACGAGCGGGGCGGCGAGGCGGGTGCGCTTGGCGCTGATGGCGCCCGGGCCGCTGTCGGCCTTGAGGTCCACGCCGGGGAAGCCCTTGAGGGTGCAGGCGTCGCCGGTGTTCTTCATGGCGACGGTGAAGTCACCCTCGCCCATGCCGTGGGCGGTGTGGAAGGAGAGGTTGGCGGTCTTGCAGGGGCCGGTGGTGATTCGGCCGCCGCCGCTGCCGGTGCCGGTGTCTTCGGGGCCGGCGCTGTTCGAGGTGGGGGAGTTGGCGGACTTGCCCGTCCCCGACGACGAGGAAGCCGACGACGAGGTCGATGAGGACGCTGCCTGGGACGGCGCGGAGTCGTTCGTGCCGGTCGCCTTGTCGTCGTTGCTGTCGCTCTGGCAGGCGGTGAGCGAGAGACCCGCGACGAGGGCGATGCCGGCGAGGGTGAGCTTCTGAGCACGCATGGTGTCTTCCCTTGCGGTCGGTTCGGGGCGCTCGGCACGAGCGTTCCTTGCTGCCTCTAGGACCCGCCTGCGCCGTGCGGCCGTTCCCTCCGCCGGTTCCCTCGTACATGGCTGTTACACGAAACGGGGTTCGGGGGCGGTTCTGTCACAGCCCGGCAACGCGAAAGGGGGCCGAGCGTCTGCTCGGCCCCCTCGGCGAATATCTCGGCCGCGGCGGCTCCCCCTCCGCGCCGCCGCGGCCGATCCCCGTCGGGAATGAGGCTTGTTCAGCGGCGCGGGTCCACCGGCGGCGCGGGCATCTGGTTGTCCATCGTGACGATGGTGTCGTCGGCGGGCGGCGCCGGCATCTGGTTGTCCATCGTGACGATGGGCTCGTCCGCGGGCGGGACGGGCATCTGGTTGTCGAGCGGCCTGGCCTGCGTGTTCTTCTGCTCGCTCATCGTTCATACTCCTTCGCAACGGCGAGAGCTGGTGTGAAACGCCCGCCCGGAAGTTCCCCCGTGGACCGCCGGGCGGGCGATCAGAGCCGCAGATTAGCCGTCGCGGCTCCCCCGTGGACCGTCTGCCCCCCGACGCGACGGTCCGTTGGCTATGAGAATGCCGTGCCGCGATAAACGAATGCTGAACGCCTGCGCCAAGTGGGGCGATGGACGCCGCTCAGGCCGCCGTGGCCGGCCTGAGCAGGGCGCGGACCTCGACGGCCTCGGGGGCGCCGACCTCCTCGTACAGCTTGAGCGCCTCGTGCCAGCAGGCGCGGGCCCGGTCGACCTGGCCGAGCCTGGTGAGGGCGCGGCCGAGGAGCGTCAGGACGTTGCCCCGCATCCGGTCGCCGCCGATGCACCCGATGGCCAGGGCCTGTTCGGCGTGCTGGGCCGCCTGGGCCGGTCGCAGGGCGGCGACGTGCGCCTCGGCGATGCGGAAGTGCGTGGTCCCCTCCCAGAGCCGCTGGCGGTGGTCCACGAAGATGGTCACGGCCTCGTGCAACTGGCTGAGCGCCTCGTCGTGCCGGGCGGCCTTGGTCAGCGCCATGCCGAGGGCGTAGTGCCCGTTGGCGAGCCGCATGGTCCTGCCGAGTTCGGAGAGCAGGGTGAGGCCGTGCCGGGCGATGTCGACGGCCTTGGCCACGTTGCCCATGCCGAGGTGGGCGCGGGAGAGGTTGAACAGGGTCGTCGCCTGGCCGGCACGGTTGCCCGCGGTGGTGTAGCCCTGGATGGCCTGGTCGAAGAAGACCTTGCCGTCCAGGTACTGGTGCTGGTGCAGGGCGATGAGCCCCCGGTCGTTGGCGACCCAGCTGTGCGCGGCGATGTCCTCGGCGGCGGCGGCCCGTTCCATGGCGAGCCGCGCCTCGTCCGCGGCCTGCCGGATCCGGCCGGAGACCAGCAGGACGTTGGTGAGCGTGGTGCGGGCGCGGCCCTCGGCGCGGAGGTCGCCCGCGGCCTGCGTGGCCTCGCACACCGCGACGGCCGTGGCCTCGTACTGGCGGGAGTTGGCGCCGGACTCGGCCAGGTCCTTGGCCGCCCAGAGCAGGTCGACGCCGCGCCGCAGGCGGTTGGTGCCCACGGACTGCCGGACGCAGGCCAGCAGGGACTCGCCCTCGGCGTAGAGCCAGTCGAGGGCGGTCGTGGCGTCGTCGAAGCGCAGCCCGTCGTGCTCGGTCGGCTCCAGGTGGTCCACGAGCCGGTCGCCGGGCCGCTCGATGGCGTAGATCCGCGCGGCGGTCGCCAGATAGAAGTCCAGGAGCCGCGACAGCGCCGCCTCCCGTTCCGCCACCGGCAGTTCGTCCCGCTGGGCGCACGCACGCGCGTAGAGCCGGACCAGGTCGTGGTAGCGGTAGCGGCCGGGCGCGGCGGATTCCAGGAGGGAGGTGTCGACCAGGGATTCGAGGAGGTCCTCGGTGGATTCCAGGTCGAGGTCGAGGACGGCGGCGGCCGCGGCGAGCGAGATGTCGGGGCCGTCCGCGAGGCCGAGGAGGCAGAAGGCGCGGGCCTGGCCGGGTTCGAGGTGGCCGTAGCCGAGTTCGAAGGTGGCCTTCACCGCGAGGTCGCCGGCCTGGAGTTCGTCGAGGCGGCGGCGTTCGTCCGCCAGCTTCGCCGCGAGGACCGACACGGTCCAGGTGCGGCGGGAGGCGAGGCGGGACGCGGCGATGCGGATGGCGAGGGGGAGGAAGCCGCAGGCCGCCACCACGTCGAGCGCGGCCTCGCGTTCTGCCGCGACCCGTTCCTCGCCGACGATCCGGGTGAAGAGGAGCAGCGCCTCCTCGGGTGACATGACGTCGAGGTCGACGAGGTGGGCGCCGACGAGGTCGACCATGCGGACCCGGCCGGTGATGAGCGCGGCGCAGCCTTCCGTGCCGGGGAGCAGGGGTCTGACCTGGGCGGCGTCGCGGGCGTTGTCCAGGAGGACGAGGACGCGGCGGCCGTCGAGCGTGGAGCGGTACAGGGCCGCGCGTTCTTCGAGGGTGTCGGGGATCGCGGAGTCGGCCGTGCCGAGGGCGCGCAGGAAGGAGCCGAGGACCGTCTCGGGGTCGGCGGCCCGCGCGCCCGCGCCTTGCAGGTCCACGTACAGCTGGCCGTCGGGGAACGAGGACCGGGCCGCGTGCGCGACGTGGACGGCGAGGGTCGTCTTGCCGACGCCGCCGATGCCCGCGACCGCCGAGACCGCCATGACCGAGCCGGTGCCGTCGTCCGAGGAGGCGGCGGCGAGGACCTCGCTCAGCTCCTTGACGAAGGAGGCGCGGCCGGTGAAGTCCGGGACGCGGGCGGGCAGCTGCGCGGGGCGCAGGGGTGTGGAGGCCGGTTCCGGGACGGGCGCCGACGTCTCCGCGAGCGCCGGGTCGGCGCGCAGGATGCGCTGCTGGAGTTCGGAGAGGCCGGGGCGCGGGTCGACGCCGAGTTCGTCGGCGAGGAGGCGGCGCGTGTCCGCGTAGACGGCGAGGGCCTCCGCCTGGCGGCCGGAGCGGTAGAGGGCCAGCATCAGCAGTTCGCGCAGGCGTTCGCGCAGGGGGTGGGCGGCGGTGAGCGCGGTGAGTTCGGAGACGGCGTCCGCGTGGCAGCCCAGTTCCAGGTCCATGTCGAGGCGGGCCTCGATGAGCTGGAGCCGCCATTCGTCGAGGCGGGCGCGCTGGGTCTCGGCGTGCGGTCCGGGGACTCCGGCGAGGGGTTCGCCGTCCCAGAGGTTCAGCGCCTTGTTGGCGAGGGCGCGGGCCTGGCGCAGGTCGCCGTTGTGCCGGGCCTTCTCCGCGTCGGCCCACAGCTCCTCGGCGGCGGCCAGGTCGAGGGCGCCGGGGGAGTGCGAGCGGATCGCGTATCCGCCGGATTCGCTGACGAGGATGTCCGGGCCGAGGGCCTTGCGCAGCCGGGACGCGTAGGTGCGGATCGCGGCGAGCGCCTGCTGCGGGGACTCCTCGCCCCACACGGCGTCGATCAGTTCACCGGCCGTGGCGGTGCGGCCCTCGCGCAGGAGGAGCGTCGCGAGGAGCGCCCGCTGTTGCGGCGAGCCGGTCGCGAGCGGTTCGCCGCTGCGCCATGCCCGTACCGGGCCGAGCACGCTGAAGCGCAGGTCGGAGGCGGACGGCGCCGCGTCCGGGCTGTCGCCGGACGCGGCGGGCCGCCGCTGCTCCGGTACCCGCGCTCCACCGTCCATCGCTGCCCCCTGCCGCCGCACTCGCACCGGTTCTCATGTGGTTCCCGTCGTCGTCCAGGCGGCGCGCCGTCGTGGTGACGGACCGGCAAGGACGACCCCGCCAGTTTGCCTTGTTCATGGCGGATACGTCAGCCGTGGGAGACAGCCATCACAGACACCTCACGCGTACGGGGCCGGGCGGGCCCGTCGCACGTGAGCTGACGGGTCGTCAGTTCGGCGCTACGGTGACCCCATGGAGACCACGGAGACCGGAAATCCGAACGATGTCCTGATATCCGCCGAGTTCCCGCTGATCATTTCCGTCGACGACCACACCGTCGAACCGCCGGACGTGTGGTCCGACCGCCTCCCGGAGAAGTACCGCGACACCGGCCCGCGCGTCGTACGGGCCCCGCTGAAGGAAATGACGTTCCTGGGCGGCAGGTTCGCCCCGGTGATGGGCGAGCCGGGCGACGACGGGCCGACCGGCGACTGGTGGGTCTACGAGGAGCTGCACCGCCCGCTCACCCGCCTCGACACCGCCGTCGGCTACGACCGGGACGAGATCAAGCTGGAGGTCATCACCTACGAGCAGATGCGCAAGGGCTCCTACGACGTCCCCTCGCGCCTCGCCGACATGGACGTCAACCACGTCCAGTCCGCCCTCTGCTTCCCCACCTTCCCGCGCTTCTGCGGCCAGACCTTCACCGAGGCGCCCGACCGCGACCTCGGGCTGCTGTGCGTCCGCGCCTACAACGACTGGATGGTGGAGGAGTGGTGCGGCCCCGAGGCGCACGGCCGCCTGATCCCGCTCGCCCTCGTCCCGCTCTGGGACGCGGACCTGGCCGCCGCCGAGGTCCGCCGCAACGCCGAGCGCGGTGTACGGGCCGTCGCCTTCTCCGAGATCCCGCCGCACCTGGGCCTGCCGAGCATCCACGGCGACGCCTGGGACCCGTTCCTCGCCGCCTGCGCCGAGACCGGCACCGTCATCGCCATGCACATCGGCTCCAGCAGCAGGATGCCGTCCACGTCGGCGGACGCGCCCCCCGCCGTCGGCTCCACCATCACCTTCGCCAACTGCTGCTTCTCGATGGTCGACTGGCTGATGAGCGGCAAGTTCGAACGCTTCCCCGACCTGCGCGTCATGTACGCCGAGGGCCAGATCGGCTGGATCCCCTACATCCTGGAACGCGCCGACGTGGTGTGGGAGGAGAACCGGGGCTGGGGCGGCGTCGCCGACAAGGTCAGGAAGCCGCCGAGCGAGTACTTCGCCAAGCATGTCTTCGGCTGCTTCTTCGACGACGCCTTCGGCCTGCGCAACCTCGACGCCATCGGCCTGTCCAACGTCCTGTACGAGACCGACTACCCGCACTCCGACTCCACCTGGCCGAAGTCCAGGGAGGTCGGCGAGGCGCAGATGGGCCACCTCGACGCGAAGACGGTCGAACGGATCGTCCGGGGCAACGCCATCGACCTGCTGGGCCTGACGCCGGAAGGGCTGTGGCGGCGGTGACCTCTTCGGAGGGCCGCATGGCGTACGGGATGCAGCTCCCCGTCCAGTCGCAGAGCACGCTCTACGCCGAGCCGTGGGAGGCGAGCGCGGGCGCCGCCGAACTCGCGGAGATCGCCCGCGCCGCCGACCGGGGCGGCTTCGCCTACATCGCCTGCTGCGAGCACGTCGCCATCCCGCGCCGGCTCGCCGAGGCCATGTCGACCATCTGGTACGACCCGGTCGCCACGCTCGCCTTCCTGGCCGGCGTGACGGAACGGGTCCGCCTGCTCACCCACGTCGCACTCGTCGGCCTGCGCCACCCGCTCGCCTCCGCCAAGGGTTACGCGACCCTGGACCACCTCAGCGGCGGGCGCCTGATCCTCGGGGTCGGGGCCGGCCACGTACAGGAGGAGTTCGAGGCGCTCGGCGTCGACTTCGCGCGCCGGGGCGCGGTGCTCGACGAGACGGTGGACGCGCTGCGGGCGGCGCTCGGCCCGGACGAGTTCCCCGTGCACAAGGGGGAGCGGTACGCGTTCGAAGGGCTCGGGCAGCGGCCCCGGCCCGCGCAGGCGCGCGTCCCCGTCTGGGTCGGCGGCTCGTCGGCGCCCGCCGTGCGCCGCGCCGCGCTCAAGGGCGACGGCTGGCTGCCGCAGGGCGACCCGCGCGACCGGCTCCCCGCACAGATCGCGACCCTGCGGCGGCTGCGCGCCGAGGCGGGCGTCGAGACACCGCTCACCGTCGGCGCCCTCACCGAGCCGCTGTACGTGGGCGTGCCCGGCTGGGACGTAGGGCGGCGCACCCTGACCGGCGCCCCGGAGGCGCTCGCGGAGTCGCTCCGCGCGTACGCGGCCATGGGCGTCGACCAGATCCAGGTCCGCTTCCGGAGCCGGACGTGCGCCGAACTGCTCGACCAGATGGCGGCTTTCGCGGCCGATGTCGTACCGCGACTCGACGGACCACTCGACTGAGGGGCAGGAACCCATGGGCAAGCTCGACGGGCGCGTCGTCATCGTCACCGGGGCGGCGCGCGGCCAGGGCGAGCAGGAGGCACGGCTGTTCGCGGCGGAGGGCGCCCGGGTCGTCGTCGCCGACGTGCTCGACGACCAGGGCGAGACGGTCGCCAAGGAGATCGGCCCCGGCGCCGCGACCTACGTCCACCTGGACGTCGGCGAGGAGGCCGACTGGACCGCCGCCGTCACGGCCGCCAAGGACGCCTTCGGCACGATCGACGGCCTGGTCAACAACGCGGGCATCCTCCGCTTCAACGAGCTGACCGCGACGCCCCTCGACGAGTTCCAGCAGGTCGTGCGGGTCAACCAGGTCGGGGCGTTCCTCGGCATCAAGACGGTGGCGCCGGAGATCGAGGCGGCCGGGGGCGGCTCGATCGTCAGCACGGCGTCGTACACGGGCCTGACCGGGATGGCGTACGTGGGCGCGTACGCCGCGACCAAGCACGCGATCATCGGCCTGACGCGGGTCGCGGCCCTGGAGCTGGCGCCGAAGGGGATCCGCGTGAACGCGGTCTGCCCCGGCGCCATCGACACCGCGATGAGCAACCCGGCCCAGCTCGATCCGGAGGCCGATGTGGCGCGGTCCGGTGAGGCGCTGGACCGGTTCTACCGCAAGCTCGTACCGCTCGGACGGGCCGGGAGGCCCGAGGAGGTGGCGCGGCTCGCGCTGTTCCTGACGGCGGAGGAGGACTCGGCGTACATCACCGGGCAGCCGTTCGTGATCGACGGGGGCTGGCTGGCGGGGGTGTCGGTGCTCTGACCGCCTCGGCAGTGCGTTGGCTGACGGTGCGTCAGCTATTGACGCTCCACGGGCCCGGTGGAACAGTCGGGGCATCCGATCTGACGTACCGTCAGAAAAAGCGAGGACGGTGAACCTCCTTGGAATTCGGCCTCTTTGTACAGGGATACGTGGGCAAGCGGGCGCTGACCGACCCGGCCGCCGAGCACCGCGCGCTCATGAACGAGACCGAGTACGTCATCCAGGCGGACAAGTCCGGCTTCAAGTACGCCTGGGCGTCCGAGCACCACTTCCTGGAGGAGTACTCGCATCTGTCGGCGAACGACGTCTTCCTCGGCTACCTGGCGCACGCCACCGACCGCATCCACCTGGGCTCGGGGATCTTCAACCCGCTGGCCCAGGTCAACCACCCGGTGAAGGTCGCGGAGAAAGTCGCCATGCTCGACCACCTCAGCGAGGGCCGCTTCGAGTTCGGCAGCGGGCGCGGGGCCGGCTCGCACGAGATCCTCGGATTCCTCCCCGGCGTCACCGACATGAACCAGACCAAGGAGATCTGGGAAGAGACCATCGCCGAGTTCCCGAAGATGTGGCTCCAGGACGAGTACGAGGGGTTCCAGGGCAAGCACTGGTCGCTGCCGCCCCGCAAGATCTTCCCCAAGCCGTACGGGAAGTCCCACCCGGCCATGTGGTACGCGGCCGGGTCCCCGCCCTCGTACGCGATGGCCGCCCGCAAGGGGCTCGGCGTGCTCGGCTTCTCCGTGCAGAAGGTCTCCGACATGGAGTGGGTCCTCGATCAGTACAAGACGGCGATCCGGGACGCGGAGCCGGTCGGTGACTTCGTCAACGACAACGTGATGGTGACGTCGACGGCCATTTGCGCGGAGACGCACGAGAAGGCGGTGGAGATCGCTGTGCATGGCGGTCTCAACTACCTGCAGTCGTTGGTCTTCCGGTACCACGACACCTTCCCGCGCCCGGAGGGGATCCCGCAGTGGCCGGAGATCCTGCCCGACTACACCGCCGAGATCATCGAACTGCTCATCGCCGAGGAGCTGATGATCTGCGGCGACCCGGACGAGGTGCTCCAGCAGTGCAAGCGGTGGGAGCAGGCCGGGGCCGATCAGTTGTCGTTCGGGCTGCCCATCGGGATGGGGCACGAGGAGACGCTGAACTCGATCCGGCTGATCGGGGAGCACGTCATACCGAAGATCGATACGGATCCGGTCCACCGGACCACGCGGTTCAGGGCGGCCGGGGTCTGATCGTTGCTGAGCTGCCCCGGCTTTCCTCCTCCCGGACAGGAGAGTCGGGGCCCTTCTTGACCCCGCTCCTCAATCGCCGGAGGGGCTTCGTACGGCCGGAGAGGCTTGGTGAAGAGCGTGCTTGATCACCTCATCGAAGGGGCCGCTGTCGTCGACGGGACCGGGGCGCCCGCGTTCGTCGCCGATGTCGGGATCCGGGGCGGGCGGATCGCCGTCGTGGCCGAACCCGGGACCGTCACCGAGGAGGCCCGGAGCCAGGAGGACGCCACGGGGCTCGTGCTCGCGCCCGGGTTCGTCGATCCGCACACGCACTACGACGCCCAGTTGTTCTGGGACCCGTACGCGACGCCCTCCCTGAACCACGGGGTGACCACCGTCGCCGGCGGCAACTGCGGCTTCACGCTCGCGCCGCTCCACCCCGCCCGGCCCGAGGACGCCGACTACACGCGGCGGATGATGTCGAAGGTCGAGGGCATGTCCCTGGTCGCCCTCGAACAGGGCGCGCCCTGGACGTGGCACTCGTTCGGGGAGTACCTGGACGCGCTGGAGGGCCGGATCGCCGTCAACGCGGGCTTCATGGTGGGGCATTGCGCGCTGCGGCGGTACGTGATGGGACCCGACGCCATCGGAGGGCAACCCTCGCCGGACCAGTTACGGGCGATGCTCGACCTCTTCCACGACGCCATGGACGCGGGCGCCTGGGGCTTCTCCACCACCCAGTCCTCCACGCACTCCGACGGGGATGGCAAGCCCGTCGCCTCGCGCCACGCGCTGCCCGCCGAGCTGATCGCGCTGAGCCAAGCGGTCGGGGAGCACGAGGGGACGCAGATCGAGGCGATCGTCGCCGGGTGCCTCGACCAGTTCAACGATGCCGAGATCGATCTGCTCGTGGAGATGAGCACGGTCGCGGGCCGCCCGCTGAACTGGAACGTCCTGACCGTCGACGCCGCCGTGCCCGAGCGCGTGCCCCGCCAGCTCACGGCGAGCGAGCGGGCACGGAAGGCGGGCGGCCAGATCGTCGCCCTGACGATGCCGATCCTGACCCCGATGAACATGTCGCTCGGCACGTTCTGCGCGCTGAACCTGATCCCCGGGTGGGGGGAGGTGCTCGGCCTGCCGGTGGACGAGCGGATCGCGAGGCTTCGGGACCCGGACGTGCGGGCGGAGATGCTGCGCCGGGCCGACAGCAAGGAAGCCGGGGTCTTCCGGCGCCTCGCCGACTTCGGGCGGTACGTCATCGGGGACACGTACGCGGAGTCGAACGCCGGGCTGACCGGGCGGGTCGTACGGGACATCGCGGCCGAACGCGGACAGCAACCCTTCGCATGCCTGGTCGAGATCTGCGCCGCCGACCGGCTGCGAACGGTCCTCTGGCCGATGCCGACCGACAACGACCCCGCCTCCTGGGCGCTGCGCGCCGAGACCTGGCAGCACGAGGACGTGATGCTGGGCGGCTCCGACGCGGGCGCGCACCTGGACCGGATGTGCGGGGCGCCGTACACGACGCGGTTCCTCGGGGACTGCCTGCGGGGCAGGAAGCTGGTGGGCCTCGAAGCGGCGGTGAAGATGCTGACGGATGACCCCGCGCAGTTGTTCGGGCTGCGGGAACGGGGGAGGGTGCGGGAAGGGTGGCACGCGGATCTTGTCCTCTTCGACCCGGAGACGATCGACGCGGGCAAGGCGACTCTCGTCCACGACCTGCCCGGCGAGAGCCCGCGCCTCGACTCCAGGGCGATCGGCGTCCGCGCCGTGTGGGTCAACGGCGTCGAGGCGATCCGCGACGACGTGGTCAGCGGCGCGGTCCCCGGCAAGGTGCTGAGGTCGGGCCGGGACACGCGGACGGTGAGCACGAGATGACGGCTGGGCGGCTGTTCATCGGGGGTGAGTGGATCGAGCCGGAGGACGGGTACTACGAGGTCGTCGACCCGGCGAGCGAGGAGGTCGTCGGGCAGGCACCGAAGGCATCCCGGCAACAGGTGTATGAGGCCGCGCGCGCCGCGCGGGAGGCTTTCGGCACGTGGTCGCGCACGCGGCCGGAGGAACGGGCGGCGATCCTCGACCGCACGGCCGACCTCATCCAGCGGGATTTCACGGAGCACGCGCGCGTGGCGCAGGCCGAGAGCGGGGCGACGACGTCGACCGCGCGGGGGATGCAGGTCGGGGTGGGGGTGGCACGGTTCCGGCGGTATGCGCGGGGCGCCCTCGAACCGGTGGAGGAGGGGTTGCCGCCGCAGGTCCATGAGGCCGGTCCGATGGGCAGGGCGGGGGTGGTGGGCGCGCTGGCGGTGCGCCAGCCGGTGGGCGTCGTCACCTGCATCACCTCGTACAACAACCCGTGGGCGAACCCGGCGGGAAAGATCGCCCCGGCGCTGGCGATGGGCAACACGGTGGTGGTGAAACCGGCGCCGCAGGACCCGTTGTCCGTGTACCGGATGGCGGCGGCGCTGGAGGAGGCGGGAGTGCCGCGCGGCGTCGTGAACGTGGTGAGCGGTACGGGGGTCGGGGTCGGCGAGGCCGCTGTCGACTCCCCGGACGTGGACATGGTCAGCTTCACGGGCTCGACGGCGGTCGGACAACGCATCGGCGAGGTCTGCGGCCGGTCGATGAAGCGCCAGTTGCTGGAGCTGGGCGGAAAGGGCGCGGCGATCGTCTTCGCGGACGCGGACCTCGACGCGGCGGTCGCCGGAATCGGCACGACGTTCTCCTTCTACAGCGGCCAGATCTGCACGGCACCGACGCGGGCGATCGTGGATCGGCGGGTGTACGCGGAGTTCGTGACGCGCTTGGCGGCGTACGCGCATGCGCTGCGGGTCGGCGATCCAAGGGCCGAGGGAACGGTGATCGGCCCGGTCATCTCGGCGGCGCACCGGGGCCGGGTGGAGGCGTACGTGGAGCTGGGCCGCAAGGAGGGCGCGCGGGTTGTCACCGGTGGCGAGCGCCCGGAGGTGGACGGCAGGGGCTTCTACGTAGCCCCCACGCTGCTCGCCGACTGCACGCCCGACATGCGCGTGGTCCGGGAGGAGATCTTCGGCCCGGTCGTGGCGGTGGTCCCCTTCGACGGCGACGAGGACGAGGCGGTGGCCCTCGCGAACGACTCCGAGTACGGGCTCATCGACTACGTCTGGACGGGCGATGTGGCGCGCGGGTTCCGTGTCGCACGGCGGTTGCGCTCGGGCGGCGTCGGCGTGAACACGATCGGCCGGAACATGGAGGCACCGTTCGGGGGGTTCAAGAAGAGCGGGGTGGGGCGTGACGTGGGCTCATACGCCCTGCACACGTACAGCGAGGTGCAGTCGATCGTCTGGCCGGGCTGAGCCGGGCCGGGGAGCAGGCCCCGGCCCGGATCGGTCCCGGTCTCAGTCCCCGAGCACCGGCAGCAGCTCCGGCAGATGTCCGTCCGATGCCGCCGCGGCCCGGACCCGCTCCTCCGGGACGGGCCCGTACAGCGTCGTGCGGGGCTTCGACGGGCGGCCCGCTGCCTCTGCCACCGCCACCAGGTCCTGCACCGACTTGTAGGAGCCGTAGGAGGAGCCCGCCATGCGGGAGATCGTCTCCTCCATCAAGGTGCCGCCCAGGTCGTTCGCGCCGGAGCGGAGCATCTCCGCCGCGCCCTCCGTGCCCAGCTTCACCCAGCTCGTCTGGATGTTGGGGATGTGGGGGTGGAGGAGGATGCGGGCCATCGCCGTGACCGCCCTGTTGTCGCGGGTCGTCGGGCCCGGGCGCGCGATGCCCGCCAAGTACACCGGGGCGTTCGTGTGGATGAAGGGGAGCGTCACGAACTCCGTGAAGCCGCCCGTCTCCTGCTGGATCGCGGCCAGGGTGCGGAAGTGGCCGAGCCAGTGGCGGGGCTGGTCCACATGCCCGTACATCATCGTGGAGGAGGAGCGGATGCCGAGGGAGTGGGCTGTCTTGATCACCTCGATCCACGTCGCCGTGGGCAGTTTGCCCTTGGTCAGGATCCAGCGGACCTCGTCGTCGAGGATCTCGGCGGCCGTGCCGGGGATCGAGTCGAGGCCCGCCTCCTTGGCCGCGGTCAGCCATTCGCGGATGGACATGCCGGTGCGCGACGCCCCGTTCACGACCTCCATCGGGGAGAAGGCGTGGACGTGCATGCCGGGGACGCGTTCCTTCACGGCCTTCGCGATGTCGAAGTAAGCCGTGCCGGGCAGGTCCGGGTGGATGCCGCCCTGCATGCAGACCTCGACCGCGCCGACGTCCCACGCCTGCGCCGCCCGGTCCGCCACCTGCTCCAGGGAGAGCGTGTACGCGTCCGCGTCCGTGCGGCGTTGCGCGAAGGCGCAGAAGCGGCAGCCGGTGTAGCAGACGTTCGTGAAGTTGATGTTCCGCGTGACGATGTACGTCACGTCGTCACCGACCATCGATTTACGGATGTCGTCCGCTACCGCGCAGAGCGCGTCCAGTGCCGGGCCGTCCGCGTGGAGCAGGGCCAACGCCTGGTCGTCGGTGAGGCGGGTGGGATCGGACGCCGCCACAGTGAGGGCCTCGCGTACGTCCGCCTCGATGCGGGACGGGACCATGCCCGGCGCCGCCTGTTCGCGCAGGGCCTCCCAGTCGCCGTACACCTCGTCGAAGTCGTCGCGCCGGTCCGACGTGCGGCCCTCGGTGTCGATGGTGCGGTGCAGGTCCGTGCGGCCGGTGGCGGTGAACTGCTCGTCCGGTTCCTGCCAGGGGCGGCCGACGACGGGCGCGTCCGCGATCGCCAGGCCCGTCTCCGGGTCGGCGAGGGCGCGTACGTGCGGCAGGAGGCGCGGGTCGAGCCATGGCTCGCCGCGCGTCACGAACTCCGGGTAGACGCAGAGGCGTTCGCGGAGTTCGAAGCCCGCCCGCGCCGAGTGCTCGGCCAGTTCGTCCAACTGGGGCCACGGCTTTTCCGGGTTCACGTGGTCGATCGTCACGGGGGAGACCCCGCCCCAGTCGTCGATCCCGGCGCCGATGAGGCGCGCGTACTCGCCGTCCACCAGGTTCGGGGGCGCCTGGAGGTTGCCCGACGGGCCCATGATGTGGCGGGCCACGGCCACCGTCGCGACCAGGTCGTCGAGGTCCGCGTCGGGCATGCCGCGCATCGCCGTGTCCGGCTTGGCGCGGAAGTTCTGGATGATCAGCTCTTGAATGCCGTGGTACGAGCGGGCCACGCGGCGCAGCGCGAACAGCGATTCGGCGCGCTCCTCGTACGTCTCGCCAATGCCGATCAGCAGGCCGCTGGTGAAGGGGACGGAGGAGCGGCCCGCGTCCTCCAGGACCCGCAGCCGTACCGCCGGCTCCTTGTCGGGCGAGCCGTAGTGCGGCATCCCCGGCTCGGACCAGAGGCGTTCCGCCGTCGTCTCCAGCATCATGCCCATCGACGGCGCCACCGGCTTGAGCCGCTGGAAGTCCGTCCAGGACAGCACCCCCGGGTTGAGGTGCGGAAGGAGGCCCGTCTCCTCCAGAATGCGGATCGATATGGCCCGCACGTACGCGATCGTGTCGTCGTACCCGTGCGCGTCCAGCCACTCACGCGCCTCCGGCCACCGGTCCTCCGGCTTGTCGCCGAGCGTGATCAGCGCTTCCTTGCAGCCGAGTTCGGCGCCCTTGCGCGCGATGTCGAGGACCTCGTCCGGCGACATGAACATTCCGTGCCCGGCGCGCCGCAGCTTGCCGGGAACCGTCACGAACGTGCAGTAGTGGCACTTGTCCCGGCACAGGCGGGTGAGCGGGATGAAGACACTCTTCGAGTACGTGATCACGCCCGGTCGGCCCGCCGCCTCCAGGCCCGCGTCGCGCACCCGCGCGGCGGACGCCGTGAGGTCGGCCAGGTCCTCGCCGCGCGCCTGGAGCAGTACGGCGGCCTCGGTGACGTCGAGGGCGACGCCGTCTCTGGCCCGTTTGAGCGCGCGGCGCATCGCGTTGGCGGTGGGGCGGTCCGCCCGCGGCTGTGTCTGGGGTCGGTCCTCGCTGCGTACGGCGTCGTCCGGATCACTCATGTAGCGAGCATACGAGTGCATGTGTCTCATACGTACTGGTCCGGGTCGTCCACGTACTGGTCCAGGCCGTCGAGCGCCGCAAGCACGGTCCGCTCGTCGCCCGCCGGCAGTTGCAGCACCACCTCCTCCACACCCTGGTCGACGTAGTGCGCGAGCTTCCCGGGCGTCGGCACGACCGCGTACGGGACGACCTCCAGCGCCGCCGGGTCCCGTCCCGCCGCCTCCCACCGGGCCCGCAACTCGGGCAGCGTCCGGCTCAGACCGGCGCCCCCGATCGGCATCCAGCCGTCCGCGTACGCGCAGATGTGCTCGAACAGGATCGGGCCCGCGCCGCCGCCGACGAGGATGCGGGGCGCGCCGCCGCGCACCGGCTTGGGGTGGGCGTGGCTCGCGCGCACGGACCGTCCGTGCGTGGCCGTGTACGGGGTCGGGTCCGGGGCCCACAGGGCGCGCATCAGGCCGATCCGGTCCCGGGTCAGGTCCCTTCTCGTACGCCACTCGACCCCGTGGTCGGCGGCCTCCTCCCTGTTCCAGCCGAAGCCGACGCCGAGCGTGAGACGGCCGCCGGAGAGGTGGTCGAGCGTGGCGACCTGCTTGGCGAGGACGATCGGATCGTGCTCGGCGACGAGCGTGACCCCGGTGCCGAGCGCCAGCCGCTCCGTGACGGCGGCGGCCTGGCTCAGCGCCACGAACGGGTCGAGCAGGCGGGTGTACTCGCGCGGCAGGTCGCCGCCGTTCGGGTACGGGGTCGTGCGCTCGGCGGGGATGTGCGTGTGCTCGGGCAGGTAGAGGCCGGCGAAGCCGCGCTGTTCGAGCGCGCGGGCGAGGCGGACCGGGGTGATGGTCTCGTCGGTCAGGAAGATCGTGGTCGAGATCCGCATGCGGGCATTGGTAGCGCCGGGGGCGTGAGGAGTCCATGGCGAGGAGTCCATGGCGAGGAGTCCATGGCCGTGCCGGGAGCGGCGGGGGGGGGGGCGGGCTTCGGCCGTAATCCGCCGCTCCCCTTCCCTTGCCCGGGGGTTCACGGCTCAATGCCAGGGTCGCACCTGCCACACCCGACACCTTGGGGAGCCGCGATATGTGCACCGATGACACGAACCAGCAGGCGCCAGGCATGGGCAGACGGTCGTTGCTCGTGACCGGGGCCGCCGGCGCCCTTACGCTCACCACCATGAGCTTCGCCAGCGCCGCCGAGGGCACGCCCGAGGGCTCGCAGTCGACTCGGACGCTCAGGGGTACGTTGCCGCCCGGCGCGCCCGACTACGTGTACCTGCCGGTGGAGGTGCCGCGCGGGGTACGCGAGATCAAGGTCGCCTACACGTACACGAAGGCGACGGTGCCGCCCGGCACCCAGAACAACGCGCTGGACATCGGCATCTTCGACGAACGCGGCACGGCGCTCGGCGGCAAGGGGTTCCGCGGCTGGTCGGGCGGGGCCCGCACGGAGTTCTTCATCCGTGCGGACGACGCGACGCCCGGCTACATCCCCGGGCCGGTACGCGCCGGTCTCTGGCACATCGTGCTCGGGCCGTACACGGTGGCGCCGGAGGGGCTGCCGTACGAGGTGACGGTGACGCTGACGTACGGCACGCCGGGGAAGGCGCCCGCGCGGACCTACCCGCCGGAACGGGCGCGGGGGCGGGGCCGCGCCTGGTACCGCGGCGACTGCCACCTCCACACCTGGTACTCGGACGGGCGCCGCACCCCGGCCGAGATCGGCGCCCTCGCACGCGCGGCGGGGCTCGACTTCATCAACACGTCCGACCACAACACGCACTCCTCCCACGCCCACTGGGCGGACGTGGCGGGCGACGACCTGCTGGTGATGCTCGGGGAGGAGGTCACGACGCGCAACGGTCACGTCCTGGCGCTCGGCGTCGAACCCGAGACCTTCATCGACTGGCGGTACCGGGCGCGGGACAACCGCTGGGCGACGTACGCGCGGGAGATCCGCCGCGCGGGCGGCCTGGTCGTGCCCGCGCATCCGCACGCGACGTGCATCGGGTGCGGCTGGAAGTTCGGGTTCGGGGAGGCGGACGCGGTGGAGGTGTGGAACGGCCCCTACACCCCGGACGACGAGATCTCCCTCGGTGACTGGGACAACACGCTGGTGTCCTACGCCCGTTCGGGGCGCCGGTCGGGGTGGATCCCCGCGATGGGCAACAGTGACTCCCACCGCGACCCGGACCGCATCGGCGGCCCCCAGACCGTGGTCCTGGCCGACGACCTGTCCCGGGACGCCATCCAGGCGGGCATCAAGGCGGGGCGCTCGTACGTCGCCGAGTCCAAGGACGTGGAGGTCACCTTCACGGCGACGGGCGGCAAGGGCGCGCACGCGGGCATCGGGGAGCGGCTCGCGGTGGACCTGGACACGCCGGTGACGGTCCAGTTGTCGGTGAAGGGCGCGCCCGGCTGCACCCTCCACCTGGTGACGGACCAGGGCACGCTGTTCACCTCCGCCGCGCTGCCCGCCTCCGGCGAGTCCACGGCGACCTGGCGGACGACACCGTCGTACGCGGCGTACGTACGGGCGGAGGTCCGCCACGCATCGACGACACCTGGTCTGCCCGGGGCGCTGGCGGCGTTCACGAACCCGGTGTTCCTGGGGGAGTGAGGGGTGGTTCTGCGGGGTCGGCGGTATCGGCGGTTATGGAGCCGTGGGCCCCGCGGGCTCTCCCTCGAACAACTCCTCGGCGGTACTGACGACTAGAGCACGATCGAACCAGGCATCGAGCTGCCCCAGGTCCCTGCACGCCTCGACGCGCTGCCGCACGGGTTCGGACACTTCGATGCCACGCCGCTCGAGAATCCGCAGAACATCCTCGACGGCCTTCTGCACGCGCCCTTCGGAAAGCCCTTCCTCCCGGCCTTCCCGCCGCAGTCGCATCGACGTCTCGGACCGGAAGTAGGAAAGGGGGAGCGTCATCATTCGCCTCCAGATGTCGGCGGCCGGGAACTTGCCCAGCCCCAGTTCGGTGAACTCGGTGAAGACCGTCGCGGTCTCGTCGTCGACGGCTTTCAGTCCGGCAGCCAGCCTCTCCAGTATGTCAGCGATGTCCGGACTCTTGGCGTGGGTGATGGCGGAGAAGACGGCCAGCGGGACGTCCCGGGCGACCTCCTCCTCCGTGGCCACCACCGGCACGTTGTGCGGCCCGAGGACGAGGGGCCGCATGGTGATGAGCGGCCAGGGATCGAGGCCGACCTTGAAGGGCCCCGAGGCCCAGCGAGCGGTGGCCTCGTCCTGGCAGGTGACGACGAGCTCGACCGGCAGCCGGTACTTGGCGTGCAGATACGAGGCGTAGTAGCACCAGCTCGGCGGCTTGTGCGCGCTCTTCGTGCTCTGCGACTCGACGGCCAGCAGATAGCCGCCGCCGTCGGCCGTCTCCATGTGCAGCAGAGTGTCGACGCGTCGTTCCAGGGGCTCGGTCTCCGTCAGATCGGTGGGCATGAGCGCCACACCGACCGGTTCCGGGAACGAGAGCCCCAGTGTCCGGAAGGTACGGCCGAAGACACCCGGGTCCTTCTGGAAGATCCGGTGCATCGCTTCGTGGGATGAGCTGACCATGTGGATGAAGCTAGGAACGGCAGAGGTGGGCCGCAGGCATATGACTGCGGCCCACCCGTACGAGGGAGCGCGGGGTGTGGCGGCGCACGCCCCGCGGTCGACCGTTCGGGCTGGTTAGCGGCCCAGGTCACGGCCCAACTGGGCGTTGGCTACAGGAGCGTGGAGGGTGGCCGGGCCGAAGGAGGTGGTGGCGGTCGTTGTGAGGCCGGTGGGGGTGCCGCGGAGGAGCCAGGTCGCGCCGGAGTCGCGGTAGGTGCCGTCCTCCAGCGGGGCGGCGGCGGTGAGGTCGGCGTGCTTGTCGCCGTCGAGGTCGGACAGCAGGACCTGGAGGCCGAACCGGTCGCCCTTCTCGCTGGCGCCGGGGATGCCGGGGGTGGACTGGTGGAATGCCTGGGCGCCCGCGCCGCTCAGGCCGCCCCTGCCGCCCTTCAGGAGGACGACGGCGCCCGCGTCGGTGACGTCGCCGATCGCCTCGCCGGGGACGCCGACGGCGATGTCCGCGAACCCGTCGCCGTTCACGTCACCGGCGGCGATGTCCGTCCCGAACTGGTCGCCGCTCTCGCCGCTGCCCGGGACGCCGCTCGTCTCCTGGGTGATCGCCGTCGTACGGGTGGAGGAAGGGCCGGCGGCGCTGCCGTACAGGACGCGGACCGTGCCCTTCTCGTAGGCGATGTCCTCGTAGTTGTCACCGATGTCGTGGACGACGAGGTCGCCGTAGCCGTCCCCGTCGACGTCGGCGACAGCCCCCGCGAGGCTGGAGGTAAGGGAGGTGGAGGTGTGGGCGACGCCGTCCGCGCCGCCCTTCCAGAACTTGCTCGCGTACGCCGCCTCCTCGAACCCGTGACTCGTGACGATGTCGTCCGCGCCGTCGCCCGTCACATCGCCGACGACGAAGTCCTGCGGCCCGAAGGTCTGGCTGGTCACGATGGTGTCGGTGCGGGTGGCGGCGCCGGTCGTGCGGTGGAAGGGGCCGTACGAGACGGTCATCCCGGCGTCGTCGTCGTCCGGGTCGTCGCTGCGGGGGTAGTCGTCGGTGACCAGGTCGCGGTGGCCGTCCCCGTTGAAGTCCCCGACCGAGAACAGGCCGGACCCGCCCGGCAGGCTGACCGCCCCGGCGCCGCTCAGGCCCGTCGCGGAGCCCCACAGGACGACGGGGTGCGACCCGTTCACCGACCCGACGACGAGGTCCGTGAACCCGTCCCCGTCCAGGTCGCCGGTGGCGGTCCGCTCCCCGAAGTACTCCCCGCCGGTCGATGTCCCCGGCACCCTGGCGGAGTCCCGGCTCAGCACGCGCGCGTGGGTGACATCCGCCCCGTTCTTCGATCCGTAGACCACGGCTATGACCCCGGCGGCCTGCTTGCCGCCCACGGCACCCCCGGGCGCGCCGAGCGCGAGGTCCGCGTAGCCGTCGTGGTTGAAGTCGGTGAGGGGGGTGCGGGGTGGGATGGGTGCGAGTGCGGCCGTGGCCGTTCCCGTGGCTGTGGCCGTGGTGACGGTTGCGGCGGTCGTGGCGGTGAGGGCGGTGGTGAGGGCCAGAGCGGTCAACAGGGTGCGGCGCACAGGGGCTCCCGGGTTACGTGGGGAAACGGCGGTAGGCATAGGGGAGACGTTCGGGGGGCGGGAAGCGTTGTACGCGGAGGGGGGCGTAGAGGGGGCGTTTCCGGGCGATGGTTCTGTGTTGTTGTGTACGCCTTCGCTAATTGGGCGAATTCTGTCTCATGTGATTTCACGGCTGTCTTTTCGCATACCAGGTGAGGTCGCATGAGTCGCTACAGCGAACGTTCCCGGTCGGGCTCGGTCGATTACAGTGCTGCCCGGAGGAGGGGATCCCATGGGCGCACCGGTCGCCGCCGCGGCCGTCTGGGGCCGCGTCGAGCAGCAGGACTTCCGCAGCCGGGTACGCGGCACGCTCCTCGGCGCCGCGCTCGGCGACGCCTTCGGTGCCCCGCTCACCGGGCTCACCCTCGACGCCATCCGCGAGACGCACGGCGCCGCCGGACTCACCCAGCTCGCACCCGCGTACGGGCGCAGGGGCGCCGTGACCGCGGCGACCCAGCTCGCGCTGTTCAGCGTCGACGGGCTGATCCGGGCGCAGGTGCGGCGCGACACCGGGGCCTGGCATCCGCCCACCGATGTGCACCGGGCCTACCTGCGGTGGGCCGCCACCCAGCGGGACTGGGGGCCCGACGAACGCCGCAAGGAAGACGGGTGGCTCGCGCGCGAGGAGTGGCTGTACTCGCGGCGCGGGGCCTCTCGGGCGTGTCTGCTCGGGCTCGGCAACGACGTCATGGGGACGTTGGACAAGCCGAAGAACCCTGAGGCGGCCGGGCCCGAGGCCGTGACGCGGTCGGCGCCGTTCGGGCTCCTCGTGGGGTGGGAGCCGCAGCTCGTGCTCCAGTTGGCCGTCGAATGCGCCGTCCATACGCACGGTGCCGCCGAGGCGTATCTCGCGGCCGGGGCGTACGCGGTGATCGTGCATGCGCTCGCGCGCGGGGAGTCCCTGGACGCGGCGGTGCAGCGTGCTCTCGTGCTGCTTGCGGCGCGGCCCGGGCATGTGCCGGTCGTCGAGGCGCTCAAACATGCGGTGGGGGCCGTGCGGCAAGGGATGCCCAGTCCCTCGCGGGTCGGGGAGCTGGTCGCGGACGGCGGGGCCGTCGGGGCGCTCGCCGCCGCCGTGTACTGCGCGCTCGTCGGGGAGGACATACGGCACGGGCTCGGACTCGCCGTCCACCACGACGGGCCTTCGGCGGAGGTCGGGGCGTTGTGCGGGGGGTTGCTCGGGGCGCTGCACGGGGAGACGGCGTTGCCTCCGGCGTGGGTGGCGGAGCTTGAGGGGCGGGCGACGATTCTGCTTCTGGCGGATGATTTCGCGATGGAAATGACGCAGGGCGCTGCGCTGCATGGACCGGGCGTTTCGTCCCCGGGGTGGCTGGCGCGGTATCCCCGGGCTTGAGGCCCGGCGCGTATGCGAGGGCGTTGTGGGGCGCGGTCGGTTGGATGGTGGGGCGGGGCCGGTCCAGACGTACACGCGAGGGCGCTGTAGGGCGCGGTCGGTTGTGTGGTGGGGCGGGGCCGCGCCGGCGTACCTCCTCGGCCGGATAGGTCTGGTCGCCTGCTGTCCGCCCAGAGGTCGCGTATCCGGGGCGGGTTTCCGGCGGTGTCCTGCGGGGGCACCCCGACACGTCCCCTCACGTGGCGACGCGGGTGCACCCCGGTGGCCCATACGGTGGCCACAGCACGGCCGGGTACGCCTGGTGCCGCCGCCTTGGGCAACCTGCCATCCACCACCCCCACCCCGAACACCCCTGCTGCCGCAGGCAACTCGCCGCCCACCGCCCCCACCCCGGGGCGCCCGGCCCCGCCCTGGGCAACGTGCCACTCCCCGCATCTTCCCACCCCGGCCGCCCCGCCCGCCTTGGCCAACCTGCCGTGCCCCGCGCCTCCCCACCCCGGGGCGCCCCGCCCCGCCGTGGGCGACCCACCGCTCCCCGCACCCCCCCGCCCCGCCCGCCTTGGGCAACCCGCCGCTCCCCGCCCCTCCCCACCCGGGCCGCCCCCGCCCCGTCTAGGGCAACCTGCCATCCACCCCCCCGCCCCGGGCGCCCCCGCCCCGCCTTGGGCAATCTGCCGCCTGGGGCGGCAGGGTGGGCAAGGCGGCACCCCGGCGCCGGGCCACCGTGCAAAGCGGGCTCCCGCAAGCACCCCGCCCCGGGCAGGCAGCCCCCCGCGTACAACCAACCCGCGCAGGGGCCCCGCTGCGTTCACGTCAGGGCCCGGGCCCGGGGCATCCCATCGACCAGCCGGCGCCCACCGAAGCAACCCGGCGTATCCCAAAACCCCGCCCCCTCCCTAAAGCCGCCGCGCCTCATCCACAGGCCCCGTCGGCGCCGGAATGCCCCCCGCGGCGAGCGGCCCGTCGGCATCCGTGTTCAGCCGCTCGATCAGCGCATCCCGCTCAGGCGTGTCCTCCGGCTTGACGTAGCCGATGACCACGTACAGGACGAGTGAGACGGCGAGCGGGATGGAGACCTGGTACTGGAGGGGGACGCCGCCGTCGACGTTCCAGTTGATGGGGTAGTTGACCAGCCAGAACGTGAACAGGCCCAGCGCCCAACTGGTGAGCGCGGCTGTCGGCCCGGACTTGCGGAAGGGGCGGAGCAGCCCGAGCATCATCGGGATCGCGATCGGCCCCATGAGACCCGCGACCCACTTGATGACCACCGTGATGATGTCTTTGAAGGTCGGGGAGTTGACCTGTGTCGCCACCGCCATCGACAGGCCGAGGAAGATCACCGTGGTGAGGCGCGCGGCGAGCAGGCCCTTGCTGCCGACCCACTGCTCCTTCGCCTTGCGCGACAGCGCGGGCGCGAGGTCCCGCGTGAACACGGCCGCGATGGCGTTGGCGTCGGAGGAGCACATGGCCATGGTGTGGGAGAAGAAGCCGACGATGACGAGGCCGAGGAGGCCGTGGGGGAGGAGTTGTTCTGTCATCAGGCCGTACGAGTCCGAGCCGTCCGGCTTCTCGGCCTTGACGAGGAGCGGTGAGACCCACATCGGGAAGAAGAGGACGACCGGCCAGACGAGCCAGAGGACGGCGGAGAGGCGGGCGGAGCGGGTGGCTTCGCGCGGGCTGTTGGTGGCCATGTAGCGCTGGGCCTGGTTGAGCATGCCGCCGTTGTACTCGAACAGCTTGATGAAGAGGAAGGCCAGGAGGAAGACGGTGCCGTAGGGGCCGACGAGCGGTTTGCCGTGGCCCGCCAGTTCCGGCTCGTCCCAGACGCCGAAGATCCCGCCGAACGGGCCGAGCTTGGAGACGACGGCCACGAACATCGCGATGCCGGCGATCAACTGGATGATGAACTGGCCGAGTTCGGTCAGCGCGTCCGCCCACAGGCCGCCGATGGTGCAGTAGACCGCCGTGATGGCGCCGGTGATCAGGATGCCCTGGTTGATGGAGATGCCGGTGAAGACGGAGAGCAGGGTGGCGATGGCGGCCCACTTCGCGGCCACGTCGACGATCTTCAGCAACATGCCGGACCAGGCGAGCGCCTGCTGTGTGCCCAGGTTGTAGCGGTTCTTGAGGTATTCGAGCGGTGAGGCGACGTGGAGCCGTGAGCGCAGCCGGTTGATGCGCGGCGCGAAGAGGTTGGCGCCGATGGCGATGCCGAGCGCGATGGGGAACGACCAGGTGATGAAGGACGTGACGCCGTAGGTGTACGCGATGCCGGCGTATCCGGTGAACATCACGGCGCTGTAGCCGGACATGTGGTGTGAGATGCCGGAGAGCCACCAGGGCATCTTGCCGCCGGCGGTGAAGAAGTCGGAGACGTTGTCCACGCGTTTGTGCGACCAGATGCCGATCGCGACCATGATGCCGAAGTAGCCGATGAGCACGGCCCAGTCGAGACTGTTCATGTGCCCCCTCCAGGGGTCCGCCTTGTGAACGTTGCGGCTCTTCGTCAGTACGTCCGTTCCAGCGGGCGCCCCCTTGCGGGAGTGGGGACTTCCGGGATTGAACCGCTTGTTCGGGTGGACGGTCAAGAGGTTCGTGGGTCATGTACGTGAACGCAGATCAGCAAGACGAACGATTTTGCATTTTCGTTACTGGGCGGGGAGTTGTCGTGAACGTGACGCCGCCCACACCATGAGCGGGCACTTCGTCAGTAGCCGCACACACGCGAACGGCCGTACGGGATGCGGGTCCCGTGCGGCCGTGTGACGAGAGGGGTGAGATCGATTTCGGTGAAGTTCCTTGAGGCAGGGGTGTCTTCGGTCGGTTCCGCGCGCCTCAGCGCATCACCTCGCCCGCGTTCACCAGCAATTGCTGCCCCGTGATCGCCCGCGCGCGGTCCGATGCCAGGAAGACCGCCGCCTCCGCCACGTCGCCGTCCGTGGCCAGTTCCGGCAGCACCATCCGCTCCGTGAGCCTCGCCAGGACCTCGCCCTCCGGCACCCCTTCGGCGTGCGCGGTGTACTGGACGTACGTCCGTACCGGCGGGCCCCACATCCAGCCGGGCAGCACCGTGTTGACCCGGATCCGGTACGGGCCGAGTTCGCGCGCCAGTGAGTACATCGCGCTGGTCAGCGCCCCTTTCGAGGCCGCGTACGCCGCCTGCCGCACCTGGGAGGGGGCCGCCACCGCCGACTGCGTCCCGATGAAGACGACCGAGCCGCCGTGCTCCTTGAGCGCGGGCAGGCAGGCCCGGGTCATCCGCAGCGTGCCGAGCAGGTTCACGTCGACGACCCGGCGCCACGTCTCGAAGTCCGCGTCCTCCAGGCCGCCGAAGCAGCTGTCCCACGCGGCTACGTGGATCACCGCGTCCACCCCGCCGAACCGCTCCCGCGCGAGCGCCGCCAGCGCCGCGCACTGTGCCTCGTCGCCGATGTCCGTCACCCGGTACGCGGTCCGGGCGCCCTCCGGGTCCAGTTCGGCCGCCGTCTTCGCCAGGTTGGCCTCCGTGCGCGCCCCGAGCACGGCGTTACCGCCGTCCCGCACCACGGCCGCCGCCACCTGGTGGCCGAGCCCGGCGCCGACCCCCGAGACGATCACGGTCCTTCCGGCGAGCAGCTCGTCCGTGCCCATGAGGAGCCTCCCGAGTCTGGCCATTCATCTGACGGGGCGTCAGAGTATGGGCGGCACGTCGAGGACGGAAGACACGTGAGCGGGAGAAGGAGTGGTGGCATGGACGCACGGCCCGGTTCCGGCACCCGGAGCGAGACGTACGCGGAGCTGGCGGCCCTCGGCCCCTACGGGGTGCGCCCGGGCCACGCCCTGATCACCATGGTGGAACCGCACCCGGGGCACGAGCGCGCGTACAACCGCTGGTACGAGGACGACCACTACTACGCCGGCGCGATGGCGATGCCCTGGATGTACGCGGGGCGGCGCTGGGTCGCGACGCGCGACCTGCAACTCCTGCGCTACCCGGAGAAGTCGGCGGTCGCCGAGCCGGTCACCGCCGGGTGCTACCTCTCCACGTACTGGATCACCGAGGGGCGCTACGACGACCACATGAAGTGGACCGTCGCGATCAACAAGCGGCTCAACCGTGACGGCCGCGTCCATCACGACCGCACCCACGTCTTCACCGCCTTCCAGGACCACGAGGCGACGGTGTACCGGGACGGGGCCGCCGGGCCGCGCGACTTCCATGCCCTCGACCACCCGTACGCGGGCCTCGTGCTCGAAGTCGTCGACGTGGCGGACGGGGAGCGGCGTCCCGAGGTGGCGAAGTGGCTGCGGTCGTGGCATCTGCCGCCGGTCCTGGCCGGGTCACCGGCCGCGATGGTCGTCCTCTTCCGGCCCACGCCGCTGCCCGGCGACCGGATGACCTACGTGAAGCAGGTGGAGGGCGTCGACACCCGGCTGACGCTGCTCTGGTTCCTGGAGGCCGATCCGCGCGACTGCTGGCAGGAACGGTTCACCGGGCTCGGGGAACAGGTGGCCGAGGCCGGGCTCGGGGCGCGGGTGGAGCTGATGGCGCCCTTCGTGCCGACCGTGCCGGGCACCGACCGCTACGTCGATCAACTGCGATAGCGGCTGCGGTCACGGCGGTCGCGGATTCGGGGATTGCGGGAGCGAAGGTTTGCCGGGCACAAGCCGAGCCCCCTCGGCCGGGACGGCGGGCCAGTCGAGAGGGCTCCCACGGTGGTGCCTGATGCGTGTGACACAGGTGGTGCTGGTGGTGCTGGTTGTGCATGTGTGGTTGTTGTGCCGTTCCTCGTCCTCTACAACGAACCCGTGCGCACCTTCCGCACGAACGCGGTCCAGGTCTCGGGGCCGAAATCGATCGACGGCCCCTGCTCGACCTTCGAGTCCCGCACCGCGATCGCGCACAGCTCGGGAGACCGGACCTCGACGCACGCGCCGTTCCCCGTGGAATAGGAGGACTTGACCCAGGATTCCGTGGCGCCCTGCTGAATTGCCATGATTGCTCCGCTTTTTAGCCAGTGGTCGAATTGCATCCCCGCCCGGAGGTCCAGAGCGGTTCTCGCCAACGATGTTGTCTTGATGGCGTGATCGACGCTACTCGCCAACCCGAGTACGTGAAGCGGGCATTCACCCGACCGGATGGCATATTCCATGGGAGTCTTCCATTCCTCCGAGGGATAGGTGTACCGTGCGGCGCCCTTGCCTCGGAGGCATGAAATCCGGCGGTCACGCAGAGGAATCCGGCCTTCCGGAGATCGTCGCGGAGGGGTCGGAAAGCGCCCTCAGCGCGCGTACTCCTTCGCGATCTCCGAGATGAACTGCCGGGATTGCTCCACGTTCAGCGCCTGTGCCCGCAGATGCTCGTACATGACGCTGTACTTCTGGACATCGTTGGCCTTCTCCAGATAAAGGTCGCTGGTGACGCCCTCGATGTAGACCACGCTGGAGTCCGCCGCGTCGGGGAACTCCAGGATCGCGTACTGCCCGTTGAGCCCCGGATGCGCGCCCATGTCGAACGGGATCACCTGCACCGTCACATGCGGCAACTGCGACTGCTCGACCAGGTGCTCCAACTGCTCGCGCATGATGTTCCGGCCGCCGACGACCCGGCGCAGCGCCGCCTCGTCGAGCACCGTCCACAGCCGCAGTGGATTGTCCGGCGCCTGGATGCGCTCCTGCCGGCGCATCCGGACCTGCACGCGCTTCTCGATGTCCTGCGGGGTCGTCTCCGGCAGCGCGCCGCTGATGAGGGACTCCGCGTAGCCGCGCGTCTGCAACAGACCGGGCACGACCTGCGGATCGTAGACGCGCAGGCTCGCCGCGTCCGTCTCCAGGCCGATGTAGACGCTGTAGGGGATGTCGCCGAACGAGTGCCACCAGCCCTGCTGACGCGAGTCCTTGGCCATCTGCATCAGCGAGTCGACGATCCGGTGGTCCTCGACCTCGTACACCCCGCACAGGTCGCGTACGTCGCGCTGGCTGATGCTGCGCCGCCCGTTCTCCAGGCGGCTGATCTTCGACTGGGACACCAGCAGGCGCTCGGCGACCTCCTCGGCGGTCATGCCCTTGAGCTCGCGGAGCCTGCGCAGCTCCTGGCCCAACCGGCGTCGTCTGACAGTGGGATTGACGTTGGACGCCACGGGACGTGCACCTCCGGCTGCGTGCATCTTTTTCTACGTTGCGTATCTGCTGCTCAGCAGATTGCCACTTCAGAGCGTTTGCCGC
Source organism: Streptomyces sp. NPDC046939 (assembly GCF_040644575.1). Lineage (NCBI taxonomy): Bacteria > Bacillati > Actinomycetota > Actinomycetes > Kitasatosporales > Streptomycetaceae > Streptomyces > Streptomyces sp. NPDC046939. Next base: position 47,504 of record NZ_JBEYWV010000039.1, on the reverse strand, counting down.
TGGGAAACAGCGGATGTGTGTACGGACGGCCCCCGCACACACGACCGCGCGGGGCGATGGCCGGGCACCCGCCGCGTGGTACGGACGTCCGGTTCATCGCCCCGCGCGGTACAGCGGCTCCCGGACCGGTCGTGGGGACTGCGGCGCGGCGCTGTTGCGGGTTGGTGCGTGGTTCTGCCTTGTGCGTGGTTTCGCTTCGTGCGTGGTTCTGCCTCGTGCTGGGTGTGCTGGTGCTACCGCGCGCCTAGTGGGCCGCGGCGCGGGCCATGGAACCGTGACGCGGCTGCATCGGAACCCCCCTGGCGGGCTCCGGTGCGCCCCGGCCCGCCGGGGCGGCGGGCGAACGGCGTGGCTGAGCGGCCACCCCGTTCTGGACGTCCATCACGGCGTGCGCCACGAGGCCGCCCATCGGGTCGTGCCTGATCAGGTCCCGCAGCCGGGAGCGGGACGAACGTCCCTCATTGCCCGGGTACAGGTGCTTGCCGAGACCGACCGCGTGGGCCAGCGCGGCGAGCGCCGCGGTCCGTGGGTCCGGTGGCACGCCGGTACGGATCGCTGAATCCAGCCGGGACCTTATCTCCCGGCTGATCGCCGTGTCCGTCGCCTGATAGCGAGTCGTCGGCAGTACCCCGCACATCTGGCCGGCCACAGCATGCACCATGCCGCACCGCTCCAGGTGCGAGAGGTAGGTCTGGCGCAGCCCGAGACGCGGCCCGCCAATCCAGTGGACCGCCCGCACAGGAGCGCCGCGCCTTCGCAGCAACTCCAACGCGCAGTCCAGAGTCGGATCTCCGGTCGGCCGTGGTGCCACCACGGCGATACGATCCCCGTCTGGGGCTATCCGTCCGGCCAGCGCCAGCTCTACTAGCTGTGCTCCGGCCAGACCTAGGTCGAGCGACTGCGGCTGTGCGGTGGTACCCGTGGTCGGGTCCAGCGCCAGCAGCAGAAGCTCCTCCGGAAGTGTTCTGCGGCTCCTGCCCATCCATGCCTCCCCGCGTGGATGAATGACAGGGTGACCCCTCTCACATTGGTCTGTCGAGAGTGCGTGGGGACTTTGGACGGGAACCAGTAGGTATGTCGTTCTCGTCTACCACGGGGGTTAAGCCCCCACACAGGACACTGGTACATGGTTCGGACAGGGCCGCAGGACAGGATCGGCCTGTCCGGCGCTGAGTGGTGAGTGGTCGAGGAGGCATCGGTGGCGGGGACCCCGGACAGGTCGGGCGAAGAGCAGAAGGCGTCGGGCGGCCCGGCCCGGGACGAACGAGACCCGCGCCTTTCCGTGGCGCGGGAGACTCCGTCGGCGTCTGGCGTGGATCAGGCGACGACGGTGTTCTCCGTCCGGGACGTCGCGAAGGCGGAAGCCGGTTCCGGTTCTGGTTCCGGTTCCGGCTCGGATTCCGGTACGGGGTCCGCTGCCGCGGCGGAGCCCGGGGACGAGCGGCTCCGCGCCGCGGTGGCGGCCTGGGTCGGCACGGCTGACGGCAAGGACGAGACGGACGCGGACGCGGCTGCCGCCGATACCGGGAAGCGCGGCGGCGCCGCCGAGGCGGAAGCGCCGGGGGCCGCGGATGGCGCCGAGTCGGAGTCCAGCGCCGCCGCTGAGGCCGGGGCGCCGGTCGATGCTGCCGCAAAGGCCGCGGACAGCGCCGAGGCCGAGCCCAACGGCGCCGAGAAGCCCGAGCCCGCCGACGCAGAGGATGCCCAGCCGGAGAAGGCCGGGCCCGCTGACGCTGCCCCGAAGGCCGCGTCCAGCGGCGCTGCGCAGGCCGCCGACGCGGAGGACGCCGTACCGCAGAAGCCCGAGCCCGCCGACGCCGAGCCGGAGAAGTCCGAGCCCGCCGACGCCGCCCCCAAGGTCGCCGCTGCAAAGGCCGCCGAGCCGAAGAAGCCCGAGCCCGTCGACGCCGAGCCGGAGAAGTCCGACGCCACCCCCAAGAAGCCCGCCCCCGCCGGAGGCACCGGCGGCGACGAGGCTGGCGGGGTTGATCAGGCGACCGCCGTGTTCAAGGCTGTCGCGCCGCCCGTCGATCAGCCGACCACCATGCTGAAGGCGCCCGGCGTCCGTCCCGCCGAGTCGGATGCCGAGCGGACCAGCAAGTTCGTGCCGCTGAAGTCCCTGGACGACCGGGGCGGCGACAAGGCGAAGCCCGCCACGACCGCCACCCCAACGCCCGCCCCCACGGAGCGCACCGCCGAGACGGCCGTCCCCGAGCCGACCACGCAGCAGCCGCTCCCGCCGAAGCCCCCGCTGGACCTGCTCGCCGAGCTGACCAACACGCCGCCGCCCCCGGAGACCCGGGTCCGTACGACCGTGCGGCGGGTCAAGATCTGGACGCCGCTGGTCCTTCTCCTGATCGTGATCTTTGCAGTCGTACAGGTCGTGCGCCCGCTGCCGGCCCCGACGCTGGAGCTGACCGCGAAGGACTCGGTCACCTTCGAGGGCGACAAGCCCGCGGTGCCGTGGCCGGGCCAGGGCCAGGCGGCGATGGACGTGAACGGCATCGGCACGTTCGGCACGTCCGGTACGCAGAAGCCCGTACCGATCGCGAGCATCGCCAAGGTCATGACCGTCTACCTGATCCTGCGGGACCACCCGCTGAAGACGGGTGAGAAGGGTCCGGACATCCCGGTCGACGCCGCCGCGCAGAAGCACTACGAGACCGGCAAGGCCGAGCGGGAGTCGGTGGTGAAGGTCTCCGAGGGGCAGAAGCTCAGCGAGTACGAGGCGCTCCAGGCGGTCATGCTGCCGTCGGCGAACAACGTGGCCAAGCTGCTGGCCCGCTGGGACACGAAGAGCTCGTCCGAGGACCAGTTCGTCGACAAGATGAACAAGATGGCCAAGGACCTCGGCATGAAGAACACCACCTACACCGACCCCAGCGGCCTGGACAAGACGACCGTCTCCACCGCCGACGACCTGGTGAAGCTGGGCCGCGCCGCGATGGAGAACCCGGTCTTCAAGGAGATCTCCAGCCAGCCCAGCTACGTGGACCTGAACGGGGACAAGCAGAAGAACTTCTTCGGCCTGGTCCCCACGGTCGCCATCGGCATCAAGACCGGTACGACCACCGCGGCGGGCGGCAACATCCTCTTCGCGGCGGAGAAGAAGATCGACGGCAAGACCCAGACGATCATCGGCGCGGCCCTCGGCCAGTACGGCCGGAACGGCACGGCCAACATCGACGAGGTCACCGGTGTCGTCGAGAACCTGATCGCGTCGGGGCAGAAGGCGCTGACCGCGAAGACCGTCGTGAAGAAGGGCGACGTCGTCGGCCATGTCGACGACGGGCTCGGCGGGACCACCCCGGTCGTCGCCGCCAAGGACGTCTCCGCGGTCGGCTGGTCGGGCCTGACCGTCCATCTGAAGCTGGACGGCAAGAAGGGTGAAACGCTCCCGCACACGGCGAAGGCGGGCACGGTGGTCGGCGTGCTGAGCGTCGGTGACGGGAAGAACGACGCCACCGCCGTCGAGGTCCCCGTGGCGCTGCAGAAGGACCTCGCGGAGCCGGGCTTCGGCGCGAAGCTCCGCAGGCTCGGCTGACCCCGCTGCAACAAGGGACCGAACAGCACCGCGCCCGTCGATCAGCCCCACCCGGGGCTGATCGACGGGCGCGTTCCCTTGTCGCCCGCCCGGCGCCCTACCGTTCGGCCGCCGGGCACCGCGGCATCGTCTTGCCCTTCGGCCCGCGGTAGGCCGACGTGATCCGGACCTTCCCCGGCTTCTTCACGGTGAGCCGCGTGAACTCCCCGGCCGGCGCCAGGCACCCCGCGTCCGCCCACAGCCAGGGCGAGTGGGCGATCCGTACGGTGACCGAGCCGGCCCTCGGCATCGACACGACGAGGTTGGCCCCGTCGGAGCTGGCCACGGTGGCGGGCGGGTCCACGAGCGGCACCGCGTCCTGGACCCCGTAGATCTGCCAGTTGGTGTCGTGCCACAGCAGCTTCAGATAGGGCGGTTCGCTCGTGACCAGGGCGTGCTCCAGCTTGGCGGGGCCGTCGGGCTCGCTCTTGGAGACCACCACGTAGCCGACCGCCCAGTGGGAGAGCCAGGCGCGGTAGGAGGCGGAGGTGAACGAGCCCTCGGGGACGTCCGTGCCCTCGTGCCCGCCGTAGAAGAGGCGGCCGCGTTCGACGTCGGCCTGCCGGTTCCAGCCGCGCGCCATGTTGATGTACGGGGCGAGGATCGCGGCCTCGCGGTGGTCGCGGGCGGGGACCACCTCGACGCGGGTGCGCTCGGCGCCGAGGCGCTTGAGCTCGGAGACGACGCCGTCGGTCTGCTGGGCCCACGCCGGGACCTTCGTGTTGTGGATTATGTCGGCGGTCGTCTTGCCGGTGAGCCAGGTCAGGGAGGACAGCAGGGCGATGCCGCAGACCGCGATCTGCCGACGCGGGGTGAACCAGCCGAACCGTGTGCCGTCCGCGGCTTCGCCCCGCCCGCGCCGCCCGTACCGGTCCATCGCGATCGCCAGCGCCGCGACCGGGGCGCCCAGCTCGGTGAGGCGTTCGACGTTCGTGCCGATCGGTGAGGAGATGAAGAAGGTGAGGACGACGCCGAGCGCGTACACGGCCGTCCCCCACCGCAGCAGGCGCCACGCGCGCGGAGCCGTCAGCAGGATCACGGCGCAGAGCAGCAGGGGCGTCCAGACGCGTCCGAGCGGCATCGGCTGCTCGCCCTTGAACGGGAACAGCCACGTCGTCACCGCCACGACGACGACCGGCGGCGCGAGCAGGGCCGCCGCCCGGCTCCAGTCGCGGGTCAGCAGGTGCGCGGTCCCGATCACGACGAGGAAGAGGCCGGCGACCGGGCTGGCCATCGTCGCCAGCGCCGCGCACAGTGCGGAGGCCGCGACGCGCGGGGCGCCGCGTCCGCCGACGAGCACGACGAGCGCGGCGAGCCCGAAGGCCACGCCCAGCATGAACGTGGAGCGGCCCGACACCACCTGGCACCACAGGCAGAAGGCCAGCACGAGCGCGGGTGCCAGGGGCCGGCGCACCTTGCTGTGCAGCATCAGGACCCCGGCGAGCCAGGAGGAGGCGACGCCGGAGAGCAGCGTCATCGGGACGACGCCGATGGCCGCCATCACGTAGGGCGAGATCAGGCTGTAGTTCGCCGTGTGCAGGCCGCCGTACCAGAACAGGTTGTAGGCGTAGCCCGGGTACTGGCGCGCGAACTCCGCCCACGCCACCTGCGCCGCGAGGTCGCCACCGCCGGTCGCGAAGACTCCCCACCACAGGCCGTACAGCGGCAGCGCGCACGCGGTGACCAGGAGCGGCACCCTGAGCCGTACGTGCCACGGCTCGGGGGGCGGGCCTGGGCAGGCGGCGGCGAGGGCGTCGCTGGGGGCGGGCAGTTCCGTGGAGTGCACTGAGCGTGTCCGTCTCGGGTCGGGGACGTGATCGTCGGCTTCGGGGAGAGCGGCCCCGGGCGGGGCACTATCGAAGAGTGTGCCGGGCGCCGATGGGTTGGTCCTCCGCCCGGAGAAGGATCGGCGGCGGCGTCCCCGCAGGCGGCGGCGTCCCCCGGGCGGCCGGGCCGCTCCCGCGGCGCCCGTGCGCACCGCCCGTGCTAGCGTCGCGAGACCGGGGCAGGACCGGGACGTTCCCTCGGTCGGTAAGACGGTGTACGGGAGTGTCAGCAGTGACCACAGCGGAGCCGACGCGCGCCGGCGGCGACGGGCCGGGCGCCGGGGGCGTACGAATACGGCAGGCGGAGGGGCCCGCCCAGGACGGCGGCGGCCGCCTCTCCTCCTGGATCGCGGGCGCCGAGCGGCACCCGGTCGTCGTCGCCACCGTCGTCGCCGCCGTACTGCACGTCGTGTGGTTCTTCACGTTCGCGAACAGCGGCGGCGACCTGGCCGCGCAGGACGCGTGGGCCGAGTTCGTCGGCCGCCACCCCGACTCCGCGTACAACCTCGCCTGGTACGGCGGCATGCACCCGGTCTCGTACAGCGTGGTGTCGCCGTATCTGATGTCCGTGCTCGGTGTCCGTACGACGATGATGGTCGCGGGCACGCTCTCCGCCGCCCTGCTGACCCTTCTCCTGTTCCGTACGCGCGTCCTCGCCCGGCCGCTGTGGCCCGCGCTCGCCGGTGTCTTCGCCCTGCTGTGCAACGCGGCGTCGGGCCGCGTCACCTTCGGGCTCGGCATGATGTTCGGGCTCGGGGCGGTCGCGGCCGTGTTCTGCTGGCCGTACCGGTGGCGCCACAAGCGGTGGGCGAAGGCGGCCGTCGCCGCGCCGCTCGCCGGGCTGGCGACGGCCGCGTCGCCGGTGGCGGGCCTGTTCGTGGGGCTCGTCGCGGTCGCGCTGTTCCTGCAGAAGCGGCGGCCCGGCGCGTATGCGCTGGGGCTCGCGCCCGCCGCCGTGGTCGGGCTGTCCGCGTGGCTGTTCCCGTTCTCGGGGACGCAGCCGATGTCGTTCTGGTCGGCGCTGCTCCCGCTCGTCTACGGCGCCCTCGTCCTGGTCCTCGCGCCGAAGAAGTGGAAGACGGTCCGGTTCACCTCCGGCGTCTACATCCTCTCGGTCCTCGGCGTCTGGCTGGTCAGCTCGCAGATCGGCACCAACATCACGCGTCTGCCGATGCTCTTCGCGGGCGTCGCGCTCCTCGCGATCCTGCCGTTCACCGTCCCCCGCTCGCGCAAGTGGTACGTCACCGTCATCGCGTTCATCGGCTTCAACGGCTGGGTCGGCGGCAAGATGATCTACGACGTCGTGCACACGGTCCCCGCCGCCTCCTGGGCCCGCGAGCTGGCCCCGCTCGTCAACCAGCTCCAGGAGGTCAAGGCCGAGCGCGGCCGCGTCGAGGTCGTGCCGGCCCGCTCGCACCGGGAGGCGTCCGCCCTCGCCCCGTACGTGAACCTGGCGCGCGGCTGGACCCGGCAGGCCGACATGAAGCGCAACCCGCTCTTCTACGACGACACGCTCAACTCGGCGAACTACCACGAGTGGCTGAAGCGCTGGGCCGTGCACTACGTGGTCCTGCCCAAGGGCGCGCCCGACGGGGACGGCGGCGAGCGCGAGCGGGAGCTGGTCCAGCGCGGCCTGCCCTACCTCACGCAGGTATGGGGCGACGACAACTGGCAGTTGTTCGCCATGACCGACCCGACGCCGCTGGCCGAGCCGAACGCGACGGTCGACGCCGCCGAGCAGGCCGAGCTGACCCTCGAGGTGACCAAGCCGGGCCGCATCCTCATCCGCGTCCCGTACTCGCCGTGGCTCGCGGTCGTCGACGAGGACGGCAAGGCGCTGGGCGCCCCGCGCGAGACCGAGGCGTCCAAGCGGGCGCGCGAGGACGACGAGTCCCTGCCGAAGCGGTACGAGAACGAGCACGGCTGCCTCCTGGAGACCGAGGAGGACGCCTCCGGCGACCAGTGGACCGAGCTGATCGCCCCGCGCGCGGGCACCTACCACCTGGCCGCGCCGTACAAGTGGTGGTCGCGGGGCACGCCCTGCCCGGAGGAGCTGAAGTAGCGGCTCACCTGCAGATGTCCGTCGGCGGGCGGATGCCCTCCGGCGTCTGTGCCGCCGCGATCTGCGTGCGCACCGTCTCCAGCTGGCCGAGCAGCTTGCGCAGCGTCGCCTCGTACGGGGAGCGGAAGTACTCCAGGACGGCGCGGTAGAACGCGTCGCGCAGCACGGGTGGCATGACGTCCGAGGCGTCGAAGCAGAGCGTGTTGCGTGCGTCGGTGAGGTAGGAGGCGATCTCCTGCGCCGCCGCGTTGTCGTCGGGCTGCGGGTCGGAGCGGTCGGGGAAGAACGGGCGCAGATGCGGCTGCGCGGTCCTCGACCACTGCTCGCGGCCGTCCTCGCTGGTCAGGCGCTTCACCAGCTCTTGGGCGCCCGGGTTGTCGGTGAGCACGGCGGCCATGTCGCCGGACACCTCGAACGCCTTGCTGTACGCGGCCGAACCGTGCAGGAAGCGGGCGGCGGGCTCCAGGCGGATGTCGTTCCGCGGCGCGTACACGTACCGCACGAACGACCCCTGGTGCTCGTGGGTGCAGCCCGGCATCGAACCGCCGAGCAGGCCGCGCGGGTCGCCGTCCGGGTCGTGGGGCGCGGGCGTCCCCCAGAACGACATGGTCAGGGAGCGTTGCACGGCGGAGCCCCGGGGCCCGCCGGCCCTGAGCAGCCCGGCCCATGTGGTGAAGGCCCGCTTCACCTCGGGCGACGTGGCCCAGTTGAGCTGCCCGGTCGCCCACCGCCCGTACGTCTCCGGGCCCGCCTGGTGCAGCAGGATGTCCTCGACCCAGTCGGTGCCGGGCCACCCGGACGTGGCCTGCGCCGCCATCCCCACGCACCAGCGGGGGTGGGCGCTCGACGATCCGGCCCTGCTCCACACCATGCTCTTCAGGTCGACCTTGAGCGGCACCCAGAACGTACGGTGCCAGCCCTCCACCATCAGCGTGGGCGACCAAGGGGCGTAGGCGCGTTCGGCGGTGGACTGGTCGAGGCGCTTCAGCTTGTTCCGGGTGGCGTACTCGGTGAGTTCGCCGATGCTGTTGAGGATGGCGACGTCCGGCGGCGCGTCGGCGGCGAGCTGTGCGACGAGGGTCTCGCGCAGCGAGCGGGTGCCCTTGTACACGTAGCGGTACCGGGAGCCCTCCGACAGATGGTCGAGGACCCGCTCGAACGCGGCGCCCTCCGGCCCCGTCCACGGGCCGAGCACGACGATCTGCCGGCCGTCGCCCGAGGAGCAGCCACCGCTCAGCGCCGCGATCCCGAGCAGACAGGCCGCCAGAAGGAGGCGCAGGAACCGGCTCGTCATCATGTGCCTCCGCCCCGGCCGACCACCAAGTACTCCCGCCGGTACGCGTGCAGCGCCCCCGCGAGCACCCCGCCCGCCAGGAGCCCCGCGGGCGCGACCCAGCCCGCGAGCGACCCCACGCCGCCGAACCTGCCTCGCGCCACCGTCCGCTCCATCCGGGCCGTCGCCGGGCGGATCGCGGTGGGGGCGGGCGCGGCCAGCGGGTCGTCGTCCAGGGCGACCTCGACGGCCGGCGACGCCTCGTGCGCGAGCACCCGCGCGTACGGCACGGCGTCCCGCTGCGCCTGCCACGCCCGCACCCCGTCGGCGACGACCCACGGCACGAGGAGCAGCGGCAGCGCGGCGGCGATCAGGGGCACGCTCACCCGGATCCGCATACGGCGGCGCAGGAAGACGAGCGTGCGCCACAACCCCACCGCGAGGAGGACGAACGCGAGGAGCGACACGGCGACCGCCGTCAGCACCCCGGGGCCGAGCGCGGCGCGGTCGGCGAGACGGTCGCGCAGCTCGTCCTCCAGGGCGGCGATCCGGTCGACGACCGTCGTGGCGTCGCTGCCCCGTGCCGCCCCGCACGGCGGATACGGCGCGTGCCGGTCCGTGGCCGGTCCGGGCGCGGTGTAGGCGCACAACATGCTCTGCGCGTACGCGAGCCCGGCCCTGCGCAGCGACGTGTCGGTCACGTTGGTCCGGGCCCAGGCGATCCACTCCTCGTAGCCGTCGATGAGACCGGAGACGACGTCGAGCTCCTGGCGCTGCGCCTCCGTGAACGCGCCGCCCCGGGAGAGCCGGGCGATGTCCTGGGCGGCGGCGCCGGTGCGGGCGGCGTAGCGGGGGCCGAGCCCGGACAGCTCCACCGCGTTCCCCGCGTCGAGGCTGACCTCGGCCTCCCGCTGGGCGATCCGCAGCGAGATCCGCGCGTCGGCCAGATCGCCGAGCGCGGGCGCGAGCTGGGTGCGGATGTAGGCCGAGTCCTCGCGTACGTCGGCGTAGGCCCAGCCGAGCGTGGTGAAGGCGACGACGGCGAGCAGCGGCAGCGCGACGAGCCGGTCCCGCAGGAAGGTGCGGTTGCGGACGCGGTCGGTCCCCGGCCACAGCAGGCGGCGCAGGACGAGGAGCCAGGCGGGCGCCGGACGCGGGCGCGGGCGGAGGTTCATCCGGTCCGCCGCAGCAGGGGGCGCAGCAGGACGTGCAGGGGGCGGCGCTCGCGGTGGTGGCGCAGGGCGAGGGGGCGCACCAGATAGGCGCGGTCCAGGAGGCGTTCGGCTATCCGGTCGGCGTGCGGCAGATCCGGCGAGCGGGCCGCCTGGCGCGCCAGGAAGAGGTAGAAGCCGGACAGGTCACGGCCCAGCGCCCGCTCCTGGGCAGGGAAGTCGAGCCGCGCGCCGGCGTCGACCGCCGCGTCGTCCCGGACCGCCGTCTCCCGGGCGAGCCGCCGCAGCCCGTCGGCGTCGATGATCCGGCCCGCGAGGAGCTGCTGCGCCGCCTCCCACACCTCGGCCTTCATACGGACACGGGCCGGTTCGTCGGTCAGGCCGTGCTCGGTGAAAAGGCGGGAGAGGCGGACCAGGGCCGTGCCGAGCGAGTCGGTGCCCGCCGCGTACTCGACGGCGATCCGCACCGTGGCCGTGCGGGCCGCCGTACGGTGCCGGGAGTGCTGCGGCACCGCGTCCAGCGCCTCGATCGCGGCGGTGCTGGCGCGCGGCCCGCCGAGCGCGAGCCGCGCCCGCGCCGCCCCGAACGCGGCGCTGCCCAGCGACGGGTTGCGCAGCCGCACCGCCTCGTAGAGTTCGAGCGCCTCGTGGTGGCGGCCGAGCCGCTCGGCGCAGTGGCCGAGGGCCAGCTTGGGCGCGTACTCGCCGGGGATCGCGCCGTAGACCTGGTCGAAGTGGTCGCGGGCCACGGGCACGTCGTCGTGGGCGAGCGCGAGGAGCCCGCGGTGCCAGTCGACCCGCCAGTCGTGCCGCGCCCGGTCCGCCCCTATGGCGTCGACGGCGGCGCGCAGCTCCCGCTCGGCGAGTTCCAGCCCGGCCGGGTCGCGGTCGCCGCGCAGGGCGACGCGGAGCGTCAACCGGCAGCGCAGCAGGTGCACTTCGGGGGAGGCGCGCCAGTCGGCGGTGTTCTGCAGCAGCGCGGCCGGGTCGGCGTCGGCGAGGCGGCTGAGCTCGGCGTGGTGGGCGTCGTGCGGGTCCGGCCGGGGCACGGGCAGGCTGGCGGCGGTGTCCGCGGCGGACGGCGGTTCGTGCAGCGGGCCCGGCGGGTCCTCGCCGGGCGGTACGGCCCAGCGGGGCAGCGGGGGAGCGGTGCCGAGCCCGCTGTCGAGGGCGTACGGCGACTGAAGGAACAGCGGCGACGGCTCGAACGTCTCGTCCCCGGTCCGCAGCGACCGCAACTCCCGCCACACACCCCGCAGTTGCGCCTCCATCTCGTGCGCGTCGGCGAACCGGTCGGCGGGCGCGGTGCGGGTGGCGCGGCGCAGCACACGCGCGAGGGAGAGCAGACCGAGCCCCTTGGGAGCGGGCGTCGTCGTCATCAGCGCGGTACGGGCGGCGATCGGATCGCCCTCACCGAGCCGGTCGAGCGCGCCGAGCGGGCCGAGGTCACGCGCGTGCTCCCCGAGCCCGCACAGCGTGCGCAGGGTCTCGCCTAGTCCGTACAGATCGTCCTGCGGCTGACTGGCGCCCGCCTTCTCGCTGGGCCTGAGCCGCACGTTCGGCGCGCGAAACCCGTACGTCGTCAGGCCCGGCGCGCCCGCCGCCCGGATGGACCCCACGTCGACGACCTTGATGGCGGCCCCGTCGTGCATCACGTTCTGCGGCTTCAGATCCCCGTACACCAAGGCGGCGGGCCGCGCGTGCAGATGGTCCAGGGCGGACAGGATCCGGACCCCGTACGCGAGCACGAACTCGTGGAAGCGGGCCCCGCCGAACCGCTCCGGGTCGAACCGGGCGAGCGCCCGCACCTCGTCGAGGTTGAGCCCGTCGACGTACGGCAGGACGAGGAAGTCGCCCACCTCCTCGTGGCTGCCGTAGTTGAAGACGGGGATGATGCCCTCGTGGTTGAGGTCGGCGAACGCCTGCCGCTCCTCCGCCAACGCGTGCGTGGCGAGCGCCAGTTGACCCGGCCTCAGCGTCTTCACGGCGACCTCGCGCTCGTCGACCTTCTCGTCGCGCGCGAGATACACGTCCCCCATCCCGCCGAGCCCGAGCCGCCGCACCACCCGGTACTGTCCGGCGAGCAGCGCCCCCGGCGCGAGCCCCGGCCGCCGGTCCTCCGCGTCGCCCGCCACCGGGTCGCGCGGCCGGATCTCCGGCAACGCCGTGACGTCGGGCCCTTCCGCGGGCAGCTCGACATCGGCGTCACGCGGCCTGTCGGGCGGCGGCATGACGAACAACGGCCCCGATCCTGAGGAGTCCCCCTCCATGGCGTCCCACAATAGGTGCGGGGGGCCGGTGACGGACCCTGAACGGTCAAGCCCTTCCGGCGCTCGAGGAGCGGGGCCCTGGGCGGAGCCCCGTGTCAGCGGGCAAGAAGCGCGGCGAGCCGCTCCAGCTGGTCCGGATCCTCCAGCGCGGACCCCACAGCGACGACCCGCGCCCCGGCATCCAGATACGCGGAGGCGTTCCCCGCGTCCAGCCCGCCCGTGGCGACGAACGGCACCTCCGGGAACGGCCCCCGCATCGCCCGGAACCACTCCACCCCGAGCACGCTCGCCGGGAACGCCTTCAGCCAGGTCAGCCCGAGCGCCCGCGCCGCCTGCACATCCGTGGCCGTGGCGACCCCGGGCAGATGCGGCAGCCCGGCCGCGACACTGGCCCGCGCCACCTCGGCGTCGAGCCCCGGCGCGACGGTGAACGCGGCGCCGGCCCCGACGGCCCGCTCCAGCCGCTCCACGGAGGTGACGGTGCCCGCACCGACCGCCTTGCCGCGCTCGCGCCCGGCGGCCACGACAGCGGCCAGCGCCCGCCCGGCGGCCTCGTCCTGCACGGGCACCTCGACGCACTCGATACCGAGATCCCAGGCGCGTACGGCCAGTTCGACGGACCTGTCGGGGGACAGGCCGCGGAGGATGGCCATGACGGGCACGCGGCCGAACAGGTCGTCGAAGGTCATGTCTGCCCCGGGGGTCACGGTCGCCATCCCAGCTCCTTGGAGATCGTCTCGGCGGTGGCGGCCAGATCGGGCAGCACACCGGTTTCGAGGGCGGGAAGATCCGCCTTGGCCTTCAGCGCGGTCACGGACACGGCGGCGACCACGTCCCCGCCGCTGTCCCGGACGGGGACGGCGACACAGTTCACGTAGTCCTCGTACTCACCGTCGTCGACGGCCCACCCGCGCGCTCGGGTCGTGTCGAGGACCTTGCGGAGCGCGACGGGGTCGGTGACCGTGGTGCCGGTGCGCGGCGCGAAGTCGCACCCCGCGAGGAGCTGGTCAGCGCGCTCGCGCGGCAGGAACGCGAGGATCGCCTTGGCGACCCCGGCGGTGTGGAGCGGGACCGGCCGCCCGATCTCGGCGTAGAGCCGCACGCCGTCGACGGGATCGACCTTGTCGACGTAGATGATCTGATGTCCTTCGAGGGCGGCGAGATGCACGGTGTGCCCGCACCGCTCACCGAGGCCGCGCAGGTGCCCGGCCGCGATGTCCTTGATCCCGAACTGTTCGAGCGCGAGCGCGGCCAGCCCGGCGAGCCGGTGCCCGACCGCGTACCGCCCGTCGGTCAGCCGCCGCGCGAGCCCGCCGTCGGTGAGCGACTCCAGGATGCGCTGGGCGGTCGACCGGTGCACGCCCAGGTGCTCGCCGACCTCGGTCTGGGTGCGGGGCTTGCGGGCGACGTACTCAAGGATGTCGATGGCGCGCCGTACGGTCTGCGACACGGGTCAACTCCCGTCCGTGACGGGGACGTAGTCCTCGATGCTGCGGAGGGTGCGCCCGGCGAGCCGGTGCCCGAGGGCGAGCCGTTCGCGGGGAGCGGCGCCGTCGAGCAGCCCGCCGAGATACCCGGCGGCGAAGGCGTCCCCGGCGCCGACGACCTCGACGACGTCGACGGCGGGAGCGGCGACGAAGTGCGTACTGTCCGGGCCGAACTCGGTGACGCCGACGTCCCCGTCCTTGACGACGAGGGTCCGGGAGCCACCGAGAAGCCGACGGACGTCGTCGGCGGTGCGCGTGCCCCAGAGCACCTCGGCCTCGTCCCGTCCGACGAGTACGAGGTCGGCGAGGCGGGCGAGATCGTGGAGGGTGGCGGCGGCCTCCTTGGACGAGGCCCAGAGGGCGGCCCGGTGGTTGACGTCGAAGGAGACGAGGGTGCCCCCGCGCCGGGCGCGCTCCATCACCGTACGGACGAGAGCGGCGCACCCGTCGGACAGCGCGGGCGTGATCCCGGTGAGGTGGAGCAGCCGTACGCCGTGCAGTTCTACGCGATCGGCGTCGGCGACGGACATGCGGGAGGCGGCGGACCCGGCGCGGTAGTAGTGCACGCGGGTGCCGTCGGGCCCGGGGTCCTTGAAGTAGACGCCGGTGGGGGCGTCGGGGTCGACCAGGACCCCGCCGACGTCGACCCCGCGCGAGGCGACGGCCCGCACGACGCGCCGCCCGAACGGATCGTCGCCGACACGACTGACCCAGGCGGCCCGGTGCCCGAGATCGGCGAGGTACTGCGCGACGGTCGACTCGGCCCCGGCGACGGCGAGCCGCAGCGCCTCGCTGTGCTCAAGGGGGGTGCCGTCGGCGGGCCCGATCTGCGCCATGGTCTCGCCGAGACAGATGACGGCCGTACCGGTCATACGGGGTCCTTTCTTGAGCGAGTGCGCCTGTGTCACGGGGGACCGTAGCAATGAGCACGCAACAGGTGTGCACATGTCGCAACAGCCGACGAAATGCCGATGCGGGGAGGTGTGAAGGGGAACGATGATGCGCCCATGCCGATCGAGATCGCTCCCGTCATCGAGCCGGGCACGCTGGCCGCGACCCCCCAACCGACCCTGCACACACCGGACGGCGAACTGCGCCTCCGCGCCTTCGAACCGTCGGACGCGCCGGCCGTCCACGCGGCGTTCCAGGACCCGACTCTGCGCTACTGGCACGCGCGCAGCATGGAGACGCCGGCCGAAGCGGAGACATGGGCGCGGGAGGCCCGCGAGGGCTGGGACAAGGAAAGCTCTGCCCAGTGGTTCGTGACCCGCTCGTCCGACGGCGCCCCGCTCGGCCGGATGGCGCTGCGGGAGATGGACCTGATGGAGGGCTTCGCGGAGGTCGCCTACTGGATGCTCCCGGAGGCCCGGGGCCAGGGCGCGGCTCCCCGGGCTCTGCTGGCGCTGACGGAATGGGCCTGGAAGACGGGCTTCCACCGCCTGGAGATCCGCCACTCGACGCGGAACGAGCCGTCGTGCCGCGTGGCGCTCAAGGCCGGTTACGAACTGGAGGGCACGCGGCGCAGTTCGGCGCTGCACACGGACGGCTGGCACGACATGCACGTACACGTACGGATCGCGCCGGACGGACATCGGACGGACATCGGACGGTGTGACCTGAGCACGTGATCTGAGCACGTGATCTGAGCACGTGATCTGAGCACGTGATCTGAGTACGTGATCTGAGTACGTGACTGAGTAGGCGCGCTCAGGCGGCCCCCGCGCCGGTGCGGCGACCCTGGCCACATGACCGACGAACTCCGCAAGCGCACCCCTCTCCACCAGGCCCTTGCCGCTGTGCTCCTGGCCCTGATCGCGGGGGCGGCCTGGGCCGCGTGGCTCGGCTGGGACCAGCACCGGGACGTCAGCGCGGACGGCACGGAAACGGGCCCGTACGAGGCGTGGCAGGTCCTGGGCCTGGTGGTGACTTTGCTGCTCCCGGTGATCTGGGCAGCGACCCGCCACTACGTACCCGCCGCCGTACTCGGCACGACGGCGGGCCTGACGATCGCCGCGTACGTCGACTGGTCGGACGACGCGAGCGGGCTGTACGGGGTCGGGGTGCTGATGGTGATGCTGGGGAGCGCGGCGGCGACGGCGGTGGTCGCGGGGCTGGCACAGGCGGCGACGCGGGGCCGGGGCGGGCCGCGCGATCACGCGACGGTGTGACCCCACATCGCACCTGAGGGGGCAGCGGATCGCGAGGCAGGCGCCCGGGTGGCACTGATCGACCTCGACGTGCAGCGAGCCACTTGCTCCGGCTCACGCCGTCCTGTACGCCAAGCAGCGCATGGTCAGACCTGGCCGAGGTCGACCTCCACCGGGAAGGGGGCCGCGACCTTGAGGACGCCGGTGAAGACGTCTCCGTCCCGGTAGGTCTTCGTCGCGGGGTCGAGGACGTAGGTGTACACGAGAGGAACGCCGGTCGCGGCCTGCTCGATCCGCCAGTAGAAGCCGATGCCCGCCTTGGCGTACTGGTCGACTTTCACGATCCGGTCGGTGGTTTCCGAGCCCGGCGACACCACCTCCGCGACCATCAGCACGTGCTCAGGGCGAGTGGGCGTGATGTCGATCGTGTCTGCGCGGTACACGACGACGTCCGGGCGGCGATTGGTGAGCGGGACGTCCTGAAGCCGGACGTCGAAGTCCGTGTCGGCGTTCCACTCCGGGCCCGCGGCGGCATCCAGGGCGTTCGCCAGAATCCGAGCGAGCCGGTTGTGCCGCTTGGACGCGCGCGGACTGACGACGACCATCCCGTCCACGATCTCGATGCCGACGCACTGCTCCTCGGACCAGGACTCGTACTCCTGCGCCGTGATCTGCTCATGCATCCACGCCGGGGCCACCATCTCGGCCGTCATGAAGCACCTCCCGGCCACTGTGCGGCGGGCCCGATAGCACGCTGATCTCGTTCACGCTCTCTCCTGTCAGCCGACGTCCGACCGATGTTGTGCCGCAGCTCCAAGGCCATGGGCGAGGGCGGCGGGTTCGATGAACTCGCCGAACACCTCGTCGGCAACCTCCATGCTGCGGGGGCCCGGCTGAACTGCTGGGCCCGTCGCTCGCGTGAAACGTCCCCCAGGAGAGGTCACACGTCGAATGCATCCATCATGTGATCGTCCAGTTCGGTGACGAAGTCCTCGCGACGCCACGGCCTCAGGTCGCGCCGGGCTCGTCGAAGCCGGATGGAGGCCACGCGGCTCCCCGTGGAGGCCGCAGCTTCGACGCAGTCGTGCAGGAGCGAGGCCGCCGCCCGAGGGTCGTCGAGGCGGATCCGCGCGACCGCTTGGTCGGTCGACACGATCGCGCGTTGTACTCGCTCGCGAGGGGCGGAGAGCGACGCCGCCGAGCGGGCGAAGTAGGCATGTGCCTCGGATGGATCGCCGACGTACAGCGACGTCACCCCTTCGAAGCCGCGCAGATGCGCGGGGGAGAAGCTGGTGGTCACCGCCGCGGGGTCGCCGTCGCGGTCGCTGTCCATGTCGTACCAGGCGAGCCCGAGCGCTCCTCTCGCCTCGCTGCCCGCTCCGGCCCGAGCGGCGACCTCCGCCTGCACGGCGTGAGCACGGGCGCGTACGGTCACGCTCTCCCCGGCCGCAGCGTCCCGAACAGCCGCGTCGACCAGGGCCTTCGCGGCGTCGAGCCCCGGCCGGGAGTAGAGCGTCACCAGCGCGTGGCTCAGATGCACCATGGCCCGCCGCCACGACGCGCCGGTCGCCCCCGCTGCCGTTGTCGCCGCCGAGTAGAGAGACCGTGCCGCCTGATCGTCGCGGGTCTCGAAGGCGAACCGTCCGGCGAGGGTGTACGCCTGCGCCGCGACCGCTTGCAGGTCCGGCAGGAAGGCGGCCGGGACGGACGCCCTCTCGTCGAGCAGACGCCGGCACGACTCGACGACCGGCGCCAAACAGATCTGCAGACGCACGAACGGGATGCTGCCGACCTGTTCGTTGACGTGAGCGAGCGCGACACGCAACAGATCGACCAACCCCTCGTCCACCCGGGACGGATCGGCCAACGCCACCGCCAGGGCGTCCTGTGCCGTCGGCCCCAGAAGCGCGAGCAGCCCTCGGCCGGACCCCGTCGCCGTACGCGCGAGATGGGTGCGCAATGCGTTGAGCCGGTGTTCGCTCTCGCCGAGGTGCGCGAGCGCGTCGAGCAGCTCGGCGAAGTCCGTTCCCGGGCCGAGCGCCATGTGCCCGTCGGCGTCTCGCGCGTACAGGTGCGCGAGGAGGAACTGGTAGCGCTCGCAGGGTAGGACCGGTGCTGTTCCGCTCTCCCAGCGCGCGACGGAGCGCTGCACACCGGAGAGGCCGGCGTCGAGCGGCTGTCTGAGCTGTGCGGAGGTGTCGATGAGGGCGCGCGCGGTGTCGCGCAGGGACCGGCCGTGACGCTGTCGAAGCCTTTTGAGCGTGGCCGCACCGACAGCGCTGTCGTGAGTGCTCACACCCGCATCATGCCCACCCCGACGAGTCATACGGGCACGATCAACCGGGGTTTGCCTCGATGCGCCCCGTAATCGATCGTCTGCCAGGTTCCTGACCCGCCCTTGGGACGACCTTCCGCGGGGAACCCGATGACCATGTCGGAACGGTCGACCATCCATCGGTTCCGAGCGTGATACGCGGCGGTCCGCAGTTCCGGGGCGCCCAGTTCGACGACGCGAGCGATCCGCTCGCGGCACTCGTCCACCGTCCGCCGCGCCTCGGGCGGTTGCTGCGCCACCGTTCCCGGGACGACGACCGTGATTTCCGCACCAGTGTTCCGGGCGAGCCACGACAGGGCCAGGCTGTCGATCCCCTTCGCACCTCCGACGTAGAAGCGGGAAGCGTCGTCTTCGGCGAAGGGTCGCACATAGTGGGTGAACACCCCCGTGTACCAGGTGCTCTCACGATGCCCGGTTGACCGTGTGCCGGTGATCGTCATGGTCAGAGGCATGATCAACTCCGCGTCATAGGTTGTCGTATCCCGCGCTGCACGACCGTGCGGTGGGATCGAGGCATGGAAGCGAACACCGCAGCCATTCTGGCGGAGCAAGCCGCACCACCTCAGGACGGATTCCCCACGCAGAGGCCACGAGAGAGACGCTTCGGCCTGCGACCGGTGTCCGTCAGACGGGCGCGGTCGTTCGTCGTCGACGGTCTTTCCGGCTGGTTGTCGGAGGAGCGACTCGTCGACCTGAACGTCTGCGTATCCGAACTCGCCACGAACGCACTCAAGTACAGCAGTGGCAGGGGCAACGGCTTCCGTGTCCAAGTGATGCGGCGTGCCGAGTGGCTACGCGTCGAGGTGCGTGATGGCGGCAGCAGCGATGGCAAAACCCCGCACGTGCGACGACCGGCCGACGACGACTCCGCGGGGCGCGGGCTCCTCCTTGTGGCGGCCCTCGCGGACGACTGGGGAGTACGGCGCGACGCAGGCTCCGGATACACGGTCTGGGTCGAGTTCAGGACGAGCGACCCGGCGACGCCCGTCACCCCGCTCAAGCGGACCGAACCATAGAGAGGACGAGCAATGTTCAAGCACGCGGAACGCTTCCCCACCGGCACCCCGATCCCGACGGGCCGCACCACGCCACCACCCTGGGGACTCAGCCGACTCACCCCGTACCCGTCCGCCGGGACACAACAACCCACGCGCGTAGAGATCGACCCGGAGACACAGACCACCCGCTGCTTCGACGCGGCCGGAGCCCCGGTCGCCGCGCCCGGCCATGGGACGAGCAGCGGCACCAACCCCTCCACCGGCACGTCTCCCGACGGCCACGGCCACGGCGGCGGCGACACGGACACCGGCAACGACACCGACCAATGACGCGAACCGAAGACCGGCGACCGGTCGCGGTCATCACGAACGACGACGACCCGACCGCCGACCTAGTGATCGCCGAACTGCACGGCCGGGGCGTCCCTGTCGTGCGCTTCGACAGCGGCCACGTCCCCGCCACCTTGACCTGCTCGGCCCGTATCGGCGGTGACGGCGGTGACCGGGAGCAGTGGCGGGGAAGCCTCACGACACCGACCCGCGTCGCCGCCCTGGACGGCGTACGGGCGCTGTACTACCGGCGCCCCTCCGGGTTCACCTTCCCGCATCTTGATGTGCAGACCGCGCGCTTCGCCGCTGCCCAGGCGCGGTACGGACTCGGCGGCGTTCTCGTCTCGCTGCCCGACTGCCTCGAGCTGTCGGGGCGGTTGCTCACTGCCAGGAGATGACGGCCGTCCGCTCAACCACGCCGCGCGGCCACCGCGCTCGTGTACGTCTCGCGGGTCAGATCCTCCCCGGCGATGCCGAGCTCAGCGAGCACGGACCGCACGTCCTCAAGAGCCGCGCCGACCTCACTCGCGTCCACAATCGCTTCGAGCTCGATGAACGTCCCGTCGAGCTCGGGAACACGCACCAACGTGGCGAGCATCCGCCGACCGTGTGCCACGAAGCTGTAGTTGCGGCAGTGCTTCTCGAAAGCGATCACCTCGACGTAGCCGAGCCCGCGCAAGATGGCGTGCGTCGCATCGGCGTCGTCTACGTGGGTCTCGTACTCGGGCTTCGAACCGGAGCCCTCGTCCACCGCGGCGGCCTTGAACGTGAGGACGGTGCGGGTGTCACCGCTGCCCGAGTTGTGCACCGTCCGTACACGCAGCTCCTGGTCGGCTCTCCCCAACACCTCACCTGGCCTGTCGTAGTACGTGTCCCTGTATACCTCGACGCGCGGCTCGGCCCACCCGTCGAGTCTGGCCACGACTTCCTCCGGCGAACGCACCCGCGCCTTCAATTCGGCTTCGACAGGCACCGCTACCCCTCCCTTCAGACCGTGCGCCGCGCACCGTCGACGACCGCCTCGAACATCCGGCGAAAGCCGCGGTACAGGGGACCGTGTGGCGTGGCCATCACCTTGTACGTAGCCGACTCGTGCCCTTCCCAACCGGAGTCGAAGGCGCCGACGAACAATGTGTCGTCCGCGCGGATCAGCCGCCAGGTCGGCAACATGCGATACCGCCACACGCTGATGTCGCAGGTGTCGGAGAGATCCCGCAGCCGCGCCTCGGTCAGTCGCACACCGGCGGCGAGCGACTCGGGCGATTCGCCGATCTCGGCTGCTCGCTTCGCCAGTGCCTCGCTGTCGGGATCCAACAGCGCCACTCGGACGCGTAGCCCTGACTTACCGTCCGCACGCGGCAGGCACGTGCGCAGCAGACTGTCGTTCAGCCCCACCAGACCGAGGCCGCGTACGGCCAGCACGTCCAGTTCGGCGGAGCCCCGAGTCTGCTGCCGGATCTCCTCCGCCGCTGACGCCTGAGCCGCGTACACGCGCACCACTTCCGGGAACGCGGCAAGGTCGAACGCCGCACCCCCGCCGCGCCGTTCGCGGCCACCCGCGAGACCGAGCAAGTGGCGTGCGTCGTCAGGCATGTGCAGACCATCGGCGATCCGCTCGTACACGTCGATGCGGACCACTTCGACGCAGTAGGCACCGCCGCCCTCCGCGTGAGGCGACTGGCCAAGGGCGCCAGGGTGTGGCACCCACGCAGCTCTGGGGGCATGCGCGAAACCCCGAACACGACAAAAGGGTCAGCCCGGGAGAAGCTCCCTGGGCTAGCCCTTCTGCCCACGCCCCCGGCAGGATTCGAACCTGCGCCACCCGCTTTAGGAGTTCGATCTTCCCTCGACGCGAGCGGGGCGTACTTCGCTCTCCGGTGCCGCAAGGGGCTGGTGCATGTTGCCACTGTGCGGGGCCGTTGATGTCAGCCGTGGATGTCAACCGAACAGCTCCTGCACGGGGTAGACGGTCACCGGCTCATCCGGCCGGGTCGGCCCAGCGCCACCAGACGTGGTCGCCAGCACACCTCCAGAGTGCCCGGCAGGCCCGACCGTCGTCCTCGCGCCGCGACATCTACTACGCGGTCCGGTGCGGGGTTCGTCTGCGCCACAGCCCTTCTTGGTGGCCAGGATTGACTGAAAGCCTGCCTTTGCGCCTGCCAGCCCGTACGGTTGGCTCATGGGAGAAATTGATGACATCTTCGCAGGCACCCCGTACCTGATTTCCGCTGACGAGAATGCGGTTTCTCGTTTTAGAATCGTCGAAGAAAAGGCAATCCGTTTACGGGAAAAGTCGATTGCCGTGCAGGAGCGCATCGCCCTTGAGGGGCAAGAGATGTTCGAGCCCTATGCCCGCGCAATTAGGACCCGAATCGTTGCGGAGAGTAATCGTATCGAAGGCTATGACTGGACTTACAGACAGGTTAACGAAGTAGCTCTCACGTGCAGGGAACTCCTACAAGGGCCTGTGGGTTCCTTGATGCAGGCGGTCAGGCAAGATCCGAAAGTCTACGAGGCGCTCGGGCTTTACAAGGCGCACGAAATCGCAGATGAATGGGCGCGTGGTTCTGTGAGGCCGCGTGAGTTTGAAATGCGCTCGCTGCATGAGCTAATCGCTAGCGGGGAATCGTATGCTGGCCGATATAAGGAGGTGGAAAATAAAATTGGCGGCACCAAGCATCGCACTTCTGCCCCCTGGGAAGTTCCCATCCACATGCGTGAACTTACCGAATGGTGGCAGCAATGCGATGTGAATCCGGCCTTGGAGGCTACGGTTGTTCACGCCTGGCTAACGCATATTCATCCATTCGAGGATGGGAACGGCCGAATGGCTCGCCTGCTTGCGAATATGTCCTTGGCGCGGAACGGATTTCCGCCTCTTTTGGTGCGTTCGGGAGTTGATCGCGGACAGTATTATGATGCTCTAGCGCGAAGCGACGAGGGTGACATGTTGCCGCTCTACGACTTGTTTGTTCTGGTGCTGAATCGGACCGTTCGGCTCATGTCGCGCCCGGACTACGTCCGGGAGATCGTTAAGGACCGCCTGTTGTCCACCGTGAGAGACAGGTTCGATCTCTGGAAGATCCTTCCAGACCAGTTTTTCATGGCCCTGTCGAGTGCATTCAAGGCCCGAGGGTGGTCCATGCTGCTGCAAGGGAACCCCGACTTGAGCTCGTATGCCTTGCTGGAGGATCTTGACTCTGAAGGTAATTCTTGGTTTGGGAAGGTGTTGGATGAAGACCGGGCGCCAAAGTGGCTCCTGTGGTACGGATTTAAGAGCGAGGTCCTGCGTGACCTTGACGGTACGGCGAAGCGGTATCCGTCAATTTTTGTTTCTGTGCGAGACGATAATCCCGAGGCTGTTCACCCGTATCGCCCGCTGCGATTTGATGAAGGGCCCGTGGAAGAGATCGTCTTGCGGCCTATGGAGGCTCATACAGTTTTGCTTCGTCGAGGCTACGACGTAGAGGAGAAAAGCATCCTGGAAGCAGCGAGAATCTTGACAGGTGAGCTCGCGTCTTGAGGTTCGCTTAGCGATCCAGGTGAATCCATCACTCGCTGGGCCGGGTACCCAGGCAGAGGTGCGGGGGTCATCAATTTGGGAGAACACAGATGGTCTAGCGGGAGTTGGGCTGCGGACTTGGCCCGACGGCTCGTTGCCTCGCGAATTTCCGTTCAACCTGGCACAGTGCTGGCACGCTCTGCGACGTTAGGCAACCGCCTAGGGGGACGGAAGAGGCGAAGCGCTCGGACTACGGTCACGGCGTGGTTTCTAGCGGCGGTTGCCTCATGCAGGGTTGGCGTGTGGCCCGCGTGTGCCGCACGGTTCCTGACGTTAGCGAGTTCCTGCGAGAGTCTGCTCTTGGAAACTCCTGGGTCTCCCCCAAGTTTGGTGCATAGCGCGCGCAAGTTCGCTACTCCGTTAACATCCTTAATTATTTCGTCAATGAAACCCTGCCCTAGTCCTTTGGCGGACACGCTGTCAGCGATGTAGGAAGCCAGAGCCACTTCGTCTGCTCGGCTCCGCCTGGGGCGATGGTGGACGGGATAGGAGCCCCCACACTCGCCACGATGTGCCCGCGGCCGGGAAGGGTGCCCCCTCCCACCCCGTGCTGGCCGATCCCCCGCCGGAGGCATCGTCTGTGACCGAGGGTCGCGTACATCGGGTGATCGACTCATGCCACCAGGCCCACCACATGAAGGGCGGGCGTCGGCGCAGCGGGGCGGAGCGGGCCGAAGGCAGGAGCGGCAACCCCGGCGGAGCCGTGAGCCCGCCCGGCGGCGCGGAGCGGTGCCGGGTGCTTGAAGCAGTAGAGAAAGTTGTAACTCAGTCGTCCACTGGGACTTGAAGTCGTATGCGCAGCTTGGCAGCCCGCCTGCGGGCGAGGGCAGGGAGATCGCCGGACGTAACCACCGGTGATCTGGGTGTCCGGCTGCTCAGGACTCGTCGCGGTCGTCTGTGATCGCTCGCGTTGCTGTCACCTGTAGATGGCAAAGGCCCCGGACCATGATCGGTCCGGGGCCTTTTGGCTGGTGCCCCCGGCAGGATTCGAACCTGCGACACCCGCTTTAGGAGAGCGGTGCTCTATCCCCTGAGCTACGAAGGCGGGGTGGCGGAGCAGACCGTAGGGTCTGGGCCACCGCCGACAGTGTAGCGGGTGGGCCGGTGCGGGAGATCGGGTTGCTCGGTGCGTGCCGTCGCTCCGGTCTGACCTCGCGCCTAGTTTGTCGCCCCCCGGCCCGTGCCCGCGTGCAGAGCGCCGCTGTCCCGGCCCGTGCCCGCGTACAGCTTGCCGCCGCCCCGGGCCGTGCCCGCGCAGAACCCGCCGCCCCCCGGGTCGCGCCCGCGCTGAACCCGCCGCCCCGCTCTGCGCCCGCGCATAGCTCGTCCCCACCCCAGTCACCCCCGCACGCACCTTGACGCCCCCCAACCCCCCAGCCGTACCGTCCCCACATGGATGACCTGGGTTCCCTGGAAGCCTTGCTTACCGCGCCGGGTGCGCCCTTTGCTGTGGGGCGGGGGGAGGATGGGCGGCTCGGGTATGTGGGTGGGCCTCGGACTCTGCGGGAGTTTGTTGAGACCACCTGGGCCTTCGGGGATGCCCCGTTTCTCGTGTCCGAGGACGGGCGGATGTCGTACGGGGAGTTCTTCGCCGCCGCTTGTGCGCTTGCTCGCCGCTACGTCGGTCAAGAGAGCGACGGGGGGTATGGGCTGGTCCCCGGGGATCGGGTCGTCGTTGCCATGCGGAATCGGGGCGAGTGGCAAGTTGCGTTTTGGGCCGCTCAGTTGGCCGGACTCATCGCCGTGCCGCTGAACACCTGGTGGACCCCGGACGAGCTCGCGTACGTCCTCGATGACTGTCGGCCCGGGCTCCTGGTCGTCGACGGGGAACTGTATGAACGTGTCCTGCCCTGGTGGCGGCGGCAGGAAGGGCATGTCCGGCCCTGGGTCGTCGTCGTGCTTGACCAGGACGTCGACAGCCGTGGGCTTCCCGGTCGGGTGCAGCTTTATCGGGATCTTCCCGTTGCTGATCCCTCTCTCGGGCCTCCCGATATCTACGTAGCGCCCGAGCATGACGCCACCATCCTCTATACCTCCGGCACCACCGGGCGGCCCAAAGGGGCCGTCGCCACCCATCACGCGCACGTCGGGGCCATCGCCAATTCCCGGTACTTCGCCGCCCTCTCCGCGCTCGCGCGCGGGGTCGTGCCGGGGCAGGGGCCCGCGCCCGTCGGGCTGCTGACCTTTCCCTTCTTTCATGTCGCGGCGTTCACCGGGTTCTACGGGGCCATGGCCGCGGGCGGCGCGATCGTCGTGTTGCGGAAGTGGGATGCCGACAAGGCGCTGGCCGTCATCAAGGAGTACGGCGTCTCCGCGTTCGGTGGAGTGCCCACCACCGCGCTTCAGTTGCTGGAGCGGGCCGAGGAGGTGGGGGACGAGATGCCGACGCTGACCATGTTCAGTACGGGAGGCGCCGCCGCCCCGCCCCGCTTGGTCGAGCGGCTCGCCGCGCGGTTCGGGGAGCGCGTCGAGCCTCGTAACGGGTACGGGCTGACCGAGACCCTCGGGGGCGTCGCCGCCAACTTCGGTGCGCGGTACCGCCAGTGGCCCGACAGCGTGGGGAAGGTGGCGCCCGCCGTCGAGGCCCGCGTCGCTGCCGATGAGGGGGGTGTCGGGGAGCTTCTGTTGCGGGGGCAGTGCGTGTTTCGCGGGTACTGGGGGGACGAGCGTGCCACCCGCGACGCCTTCACCGATGACGGGTGGTTCCGTACGGGGGACCTCGCCGTGATCGGTCCGGAGGGGCTCATCCGCGTCGTCGACCGGCTCAAGGACATGGTCATCCGGGGCGGTGAGAACGTGTACTGCGTCGAGGTCGAGAGTTGTCTGCACGGGCATCCCGATGTGGTGGAGGCCGCCGTGGTCGGGGTGGCGCATCCTGTGCTGGGGGAGGAAGTCGCCGCCTTCGTACGGGTGCGGGCCGGGGCCGCGCTCGATGCGTCCGGGCTGCGGGAGTACGCGGGGCGGACGCTCGCCGCGTTCAAGGTGCCCGTGCACGTCGTGATCCAGGAGGAGCCGCTGCCGCGCAACGCCACCGGCAAAGTGCTGAAAGGGGAGCTTCGGGAGCGGTTCGCGGCCGCCGAGAGCACAGAGGTGAGAAGCTAGGCGCAGGTCAGAAGCTAGTCGCAGGTCGGAAGCTGGTCGCAGGTCACGAGTTAGTCGCACGTCACAGCTAGCGCCGCGTCACAGCTAGCGCCGCGTCACCGCTAGCGCCGCGTCACATACACCCGGTAGTTCCCCGCGTCGTCCCTCGCCGTTACCGATATGCGTATCCCCCTCTTGCGGTCCTTGAAGACCTCGCCGGGGCGGTACGTCGCGTCGGAGAGTTCCGCGTGGACGTTCGGGCGGCGGGTGCAGCCGCCGCTGTCGGGGGTGGCGTCCTTGACGGTGATGGGGCCGCGGCCGGTGTCCACGTCCGCGTCGACCTTGTAGATGAGGACGCCGGGGCGGCAGACCGCCTCGTCGTTGCCGTCCTGGGTGCGGACCTCGACGGCGTAGCCCGTCTCCTCGGTCAGCGGGATGAACACCAGCTTCGTACCGCTGTCGTCCTCCCGGGAGAGCGGGGCCAGGAGGTACTCCGAGGTGCCGGAGCGGGCCGCGCAGCCGATCCGGGCGTCGTCGAGCCAGCCGAGCTTCCACTTGTGCCAGCCGAGCAGGTCGTTCCCGGCGCCCCAGTCCTCGCTCATGATGTCCCAGTGGCCGACGGCGCCGCCGCCGTCCTGGGTGTAGAGGTCGGGCAGGCCGAAGACGTGGCCGTTCTCGTGGGGCAGGACGCGGTAGCCGGTCTCGGCGTAGGAGCCGGAGCCGTCGTCCTGGCGGGAGTAGACGAAGGAGGCGTTGGAGAGGGGGACGCCGTCGGCGACCGGGGCCTCGCGGTTCCCGGCGAAGGTGACGGAGAGGACGGTGTCGAGGGCGGAGGGGCCCGCGTTCGGGGTGACCAGGATGTTCGCGAGGTCGTACGTGCGGAAGTCGACGTTGGGGTCGGCGGCCGCGACGATGTCGTCGACCAGCTCGCGGTAGCCGGGTTCGAAGGGGGCGCCGCGCTCTATCCCGTACTCGGAGAACGGTTTCGGCATCCGTAGCCAGTGCTTGATCGGGGCGTCGGGGACGTAGGTGAGGCGGCCGTACGACGCCGTGCGGAACCAGTCCTCCGTCTTCGGGAAGAACTCGGCGAGGCGGTCCGTCGCGCTGCCCTCGCCGTGCGCGTCGGGGAAGTCGATCATCAGGTTGAGGGCGTGGACGGTGCCGGTGGAGCGGGCGTAGCCGGAGGAGGTCGGCACGCCCTCGGACATCTGGACGCCGAGCGTGCCGCGGATCATGCAGGGGGCGAGCGAGGTCTCCCCGGCCGGTGCGACCGGGCCGGCCGCGGTCGGTGACGTGTCGAGCAGCCGGCCGGTGCTCGCGGTCATCGTCAGCGTGAGCGCCACGGCCGTGGCTCCGGCGAGCGTCGTTCCGCGCCGGCCCCCGCGTATCCGCCGCTTCCCCTGCCGCATCCGAACCGCCTCACCCTCGGGTCCCTTTCGCTCACCCTGTGTCGGGGTGGGGAGGGTCGCGCGCTGGGTGCGCCGATCGGGGGTTACCGGCCCGTAGGGGGTGTGAGGCGGGGGGTGTGAGGCGGGTCACAGGAAGTTGGGGAAATAAGCGGGGAGGGTCTCCCCGTTTAGACCTGTGTCCGCGCGAAACGGGGAATCACTCCCCGATTCGGAATCCCTCCCCGATTCCGCACCGGTCCCGCCTCGCGAGCGACCAACGCCAACGACGACAGACGCCAAAGACGACAAACGCCGACGACGACAGACGCAAGGAGTACGCCGTGGTCACCGCCGCACCCACCGAGCCGCAGCAGCGCCGCACCCCGCGCCCGCGGGCCGACGCCCTGCGCAACCGGGAGCGGATCCTCGCCGCCGCGCGCGAACTCCTCGTCGAGCACGGCAGCGACCTCCCCCTCGACGAGGTCGCCCGCCGCGCAGGCGTCGGCAACGCCACGCTGTACCGGAACTTCAAGGACCGCGGCGACCTCATGCACCACGTCGTCCTCGCCGTCACCGACCGCATCACCGAGCACGCCGACAAGGCGCTCGCCGCGCAGGAGACGGGGGAGAGCGGCGCCTTCGCCGCCCTGCGGACCTTCGTGCACGCCGCCGCCGACGAACGCATCGGCGCGCTGTGCCCGACCCTCCAGACCACCTTCGACAAGGACCACCCGGACCTGCTCGCCTCCCTCCAACGCCTCACCAGCGGCGTCGAGGACCTCATCGGGCGCGCCCACGCGGCCGGCGAGCTGCGCCCCGACATCGGCGTCGGGGACCTGATGGTGGCCCTCTCCCAGCTCACCCGGCCGCTGCCCGGCAAGGCCTGCCTGGACTTCGACCGGTTCGTCCACCGTCATCTGCAGTTGTTCCTCGACGGCCTGATGGCACCCGCCCGCTCGGAACTGCCGGGCGAAGCCGCGACCTTGGAGGGACTCCGCGAGGGCTGACGCCGCGGGGGCGCGCACCGGCAGGCCGGGCCGCGCCGCCGCCCCGCACTCGTATCAGTGACCCGTGACCCGTAACGCGTAGCAAACCGATTTCTCAGCTTTATTCACGACTTACACGACGTACTTGGAGTCCCGCTGTGGGTACCCCCATGTCAAAAACGGCCCCTCTCATAAGTGACCCGCGCCGCTGGAAGGCGCTCGTCTTCATCGCGCTCGCCCAGCTCATGGTCGTGCTCGACGCGACCATCGTGAACATCGCCCTGCCGTCCGCCCAGACGGACCTCGGCATCTCCGACGGCAACCGCCAGTGGGTCATCACGGCCTACGCGCTCGCCTTCGGCGGCCTGCTCCTGTTCGGCGGACGCATCGCCGACCTGTGGGGCCGCAAGCAGACCTTCGTCACCGGCCTGATCGGCTTCGCCCTCGCCTCGGCGGTCGGCGGCGCCGCGCAGAACGAGGCCATGATGCTCGGCGCCCGCGCCCTGCAGGGCCTGTTCGGCGCGCTGCTCGCGCCCGCCGCCCTCTCCCTCCTCGCCGTCATGTTCACGGACGCCAAGGAGCGCGCGAAGGCGTTCGGCATCTACGGGGCGATCGCCGGTGGCGGTGGCGCCGTCGGCCTGATCCTCGGCGGATTCCTCACCGAGTACCTGAACTGGCGCTGGACCTTCTTCGTCAACATCCCGTTCGCCGCCGTCGCCGCGCTCGGCGCCGTCTTCGTCATCCGTGAGCCGGCCGGTGGCCGCAACCGCTCGCCGCTCGACATCCCGGGCGTCGTCCTGTCCACCCTCGGCCTGGTCTCGCTCGTCTACGGCTTCACGCGCGCCGAGTCCGAGGGCTGGTCCGACGCCAGCACCATCGGCCTGTTCGTCGCCGCCGCCGTCCTGCTCGTCGCGTTCGTCGCCGTCGAGGCCCGGGTCAAGCACCCGCTGCTCCCGCTGCGCGTCGTCGCCGACCGCAACCGCGGCGGTGTCTACGCCTCCCTCGGCCTCGCCGTCATCGCGATGTTCGGCCTGTTCCTCTTCCTGACCTACTACCTCCAGGTCCAGAAGGGCTTCTCGCCGGTCAAGACCGGCTTCGCGTTCCTGCCGATGATCGCCGGCATGATCACGGGCTCCACGCAGATCGGCGCCCGCCTGATGACCCGCGTCAGCCCCCGCCTCCTCATGGGCCCGGGCTTCCTGCTCGCCGCCCTCGGCATGGGCCTGCTGACCCAGCTGTCGGTCGACTCGTCCTACCCGGCGCTGATCCTCCCGGCCCAGCTGCTGCTCGGCCTCGGCATGGGTACGGCGTTCATGCCCGCCATGTCGCTCGCCACGATCGGCGTCGAGGCGCGGGACGCCGGTGTCGCCTCCGCGATGGTCAACACCTCGCAGCAGGTCGGCGGCGCCATCGGCACCGCCCTCCTCAACACGATCGCGGCCTCGGCCACGACCGCGTACATCGCCGACCACGCGGCCGGTGCGCGCAACGCCCAGCTGCTCCAGGCGCAGGCCATGGTCAACGGCTACACCCACGCCATCTGGTGGGCCGTCGGCATCCTGGTCGTCTCCGCCACGATCGCCTTCGCGCTGATCAACACCCGCGCCCCCGGCTCCGGCCCCGCCGTGGCCGCCGGGGACACGGAGGGTGTCGAGGACGAGTTCCGGGTGCCGGTGGTCGCGCACTGACGGTTTGCCCGTAGCGGGCCGGACCTCACCTGAGCCAGGGGAGGTCCGCCCCCGCGTCCTTCGGCTGAAGTCCCTCGGCGACGATCCGCATGATCTCGCCGAGGGACTTCTGCTGTTCCGGGGTGAGCCGGTCGAACAGGGCCTGGCGGACCGCCGACACATGGCCCGGGGCGGTCTGCCGGAGGACGTCGAGACCCGCGTCCGTCAGGACCGCGAACTGGCCGCGCTTGTCCGAGGGGCAGTCCTCGCGCCGCACCCAGCCGTTCTTCTCCAGGCGGGCGATCGCGTGCGAGAGGCGGGAGCGGGTGATCTTGGCGCTCATCGCCAGCTCCGTCATCCGCAGCCGCCGCTTCGGCGCCTCGCTGAGCTGGACGAGCAGCCCGAAGTAGATGTGCGGCATCTTCGCGTCGCGCTGCAACTGCCGGTCGAGGTGGTCCTCGAGGAGCGTGGTGGCGTGGAGGTAGGCGCGCCAGACCTGCTGCTCGTCGGGGCTGAGCCACTTGGCCGCGCCGTGGGCGCCGCTCTCGTCGTGCTCGGTCTGGTTCTTGGCGTCGTGCTCGGTCTGGTTCATCGCGACCATCGTAATTACCTCCTTCTTGAATATTAAACAAACAACCGTTACTTTGGCAGTATCCAGAGCTTGAAAGTTCAAGGAGGCCGCCTCCGTGTCCACCGCATCCGCACCCGCGCCGGAGCGCATGCCCGCGCTCTACCTCAGCCACGGGGCCCCGCCGCTCGCCGACGACGCCCTGTGGCCAGGACAGCTCGCCGCCTGGTCCGCAGGGCTGCCACGCCCCAAAGCCATCCTCGTCGTCTCCGCCCACTGGGAGGAGGCCCCGCTCGCCCTCGGCGCGACCCGCACCGTCCCGCTCGTCTACGACTTCTGGGGCTTCCCCGAGCACTACTACCAAGTGCGCTACGCCGCCCCGGGCGCGCCCGCACTCGCCGACTCCGTACGCAAACTGCTCCGTGCGCCCGGCATCCCGGTGCAGGACGTGCCCGACCGCGGGCTCGACCACGGCGCGTACGTCCCGCTCGTCGAGATGTACCCCGGGGCCGACATCCCCGTCCTCCAGGTCTCCATGCCGACGCTCGACCCCCAGAAGCTCATGGACATCGGGCGGCGGCTCGCACCCCTGCGGGACGAAGGCGTGCTGATCATCGGCTCCGGCTTCTTCACGCACAACCTCGCGGCGCTCCGGCAGGGCGGCATTCCCTCGTGGTCCGCCGAGTTCGACGACTGGGGGCAGCGGGCGCTCGACTCGGGGGACGTGGACGGGCTCCTCGACTTCACGCACGCCTCTCCGGCGGGGGCGCTGGCTCATCCGCGTACGGAGCACTTCGCTCCGCTGTTCGTGGCGATGGGGGCGGCGGATGCTTTCGGCGAGCTGGACTCTCAGCGGGCGGTGATCGAAGGGTTCTGGATGGGGCTGGCCAAGAGGTCTGTGCAGTTCGGGTAGCGGGGGTGGGGCGGGCCGAGGCGTGGGGGCGTGTGCGGCGCCGTCGTGGCTGGTCGCGCAGTTCCCCGCGCCCCTGGAGGCTGCGGCTTCGCCGCGCCTCCCCCGAGGGCGCGCCCCCTGAGATGGCGCGCCCCCTGAGATGGCGCGCCCCATGAGATGGCGCACGCAGTGCGCATCTCAGGGGCGCGGGGAACTGCGCGACCAGCCACCACCGGCCCGCGGACTCCGGCGAATCCTCAGACCGGCTCGATCAGGTGGAGGGCCCGTTGCGCGGCGCCCAACGCTTCCGGGGTGGCCACGTCCAGCGCCGTGTCCGTGAACTTGATCGCGTGGTCGTCGCCGTGTGTGGCCGCCCGGGCGAAAAGCTCCTCCGGCGACGAGGAGGCGCCGGGTGCATAGGGGACCGCGACCGTCGGGGCGTACGCCGCTGTCACCGCCGCGCTTGCCGACCACGCCGCCTCCAGTGATGCCGGCCAGAGGGCGCGGGGGAGGGCGGGGAGGGTGCGGAGGACCGCGTTGGGGGCCGTTGCCGCGTGGACGAGCATCACGGGGTTGCCGTGGGCGTGGGTGGCGTAACGGTGGACCGCCGCCGTGACCAGTTCGCCGAGCCGTTCGCGCGCCGTGTCCGGGTCGACCGGGCCCGCCGCCCACGTCGGCAGGGCGGTGAGCTGGTCGAGCCGGGCCAGGATGCCCCCGCTCTGGTCGGGGACGAGCGGCACCGCGTCGAGGGCGGAGGCCGCGTCCGGCGCGGAGGGGAGGGCGGTCAGCGGGGGCAGGGGTTGATGGCGGGCGGCCCAGTAGCCGAGGCCGTGGGCGAGTTCGGCGAGGCGGGGCTCGTTCGGTGGGGCCGTCAGCAGGGTGCGTACGGCGTGGCCGACACGGATCGCCGGGTGCGTGGCGCCCGCCGCGATGCCGGGGAGCAGCCGGGGCCACCATGCGGTGAGCACGTCACGCCAGGGGCGTTCGGTGACGGCGCGTTCGAAGTGGGTGATCCAGTCGGCGAGGCGGCGCGGGTCGCCCAGGGCGGACCGCCAGTCGTCCTCGCGGATGGGGTCGGTCGGCGCGGGCATGTCGTCGAGCCGGCGCTCGTAGTGGTCGAGCCAGCGGTGCACGCGCGGGGCCTGGCCGCCGCGTACGAGGGACTCCACGGCCATCGGTCCGTGATTGCTGAGCCAGCCGTCGAACTCGGGCCCGGTCCGGTGCAGCCGCTCCAGCGCTTCGTCGAGGGTGCCCGTCGTGTCGTGAGCGGTGTCGTCGTCCATGGAGCCGACGGTAGGTGCGTCGTGCACGCCTCGTAACGGGCCGTGGCCGTAGGTCTTGCCCGGCCGGGGGCCTAGTCCCGGAGGCCGAGGTCCTTCTCGTACCACGCGACGTCCCAGTACGTGCCGAACTTGCGACCGACCTCCCGGTACGTGCCCACATGGGTGAAGCCGAAGCGGGTATGGAGGCGGACCGATGCCTCGTTGGGCTGGGTGATGCCCGCGTACGCGCGGTGCAGGTCCTCGCCTGCGAGGGCGTCGAACAGGGCGTCGTACAGGAGCGTGCCGATGCCGCGGCCGCCGGCGTCCGGGGCGCAGTAGACGGTGACCTCCACCGACGTGTCGTACGCGGCTTTGGCGCGGAAGGGGCTGGACGTGGCGTATCCGAGGAGTGGGCCGAACGTCCCGTCCCGTACGTCCTGCGCAACCATCAGGCGGTACGGGCCGTCTTCAGGGTGGGAGAGCAGCCAAGGACGTCGCTCCTCCGGGGTGAAAACGGCCGTGTCGAAGGTGATCGGCGTCTCACGTACGTAGTGGTTGTAGAGGTCGGTGAGAGCCGTGAGGTCCGCCTCGACTCCCGGTCTGACCTGCACCTCTGTGGGCTTCGACCGCAACTTCCCACTCCTTCGCGTGCCGCGTGGCCGCACAGGGTACTGCATGATCACAAAAAAGTTGGGGCCAGTTGGGAATTCTGTCCGGATTCCAGTCGTTGTTTCCATCAGATGCAGGGCACCCGGGAGGGTGAACGAGCCGTCCGGCCCAGCCGACCTACCATCGCAAGGGAGCACGCATGGCAACCCGTGCCGTAGCCCGTCGTAAGTCCGCCGCCTCCGGCGAGACCGACGCGGCACGCAGTGTTCGCGCCGTAGGCGGGGAGATCGCCGACCGCGACCTGGTCGGCATGTACCTCGACGAGATAGCGCGCACACCGCTGCTCGACGCCGCAAAGGAAGTCGACCTTTCCCAGACCATCGAGGCGGGCGTCTACGCCCAGCAGATCCTCGACGGAGAGGTCTCCGACAGCAAGGCCGCGGGCGAGGCGTCCCGCGAAGAGCTGGAGGCGCTCGTCGCCGAGGCCGAGAAGGCCAAGGACATCTTCATCCGGTCCAACCTGCGCCTCGTCGTGGCGGTCGCCCGCCGCTACCCGCGCAGCGGCCTCCCGCTGCTCGACCTCATCCAGGAGGGGAACGCGGGCCTGGTGCGCGCGGTCGAGAAGTTCGACTACCGCAAGGGCTTCAAGTTCTCCACGTACGCCACGTGGTGGATCCGCCAGGCCATCACCCGTTCCATCGCCGACCAGTCCCGTACGATCCGGCTCCCCGTCCACCTGGTGGAAGAGCTGGGCCGCATCCGGCGCGTCCAGCGCGAGTTCAACCGGAAGAACGGGCGGGACCCGGAGCCCGCGGAGATCGCCGCCGAGCTCGACACGAAGCCCGAGCGTGTTGTCGACGTGCTGGACTGGGCGCGTGACCCGGTCTCGCTGAACATGTCGGTCGACGACGAGGGCGACACGCAGTTCGGGGATCTGCTCGAGGACACGTCCGCTGTGTCGCCGGAGCAGTCCGTGCTGACCCTGCTGCGCTCGGAGGAGCTGGACGATCTCATCGGGCGGCTCGACCAGCGGACCGCGTCCATCATCAAGATGCGGTACGGGATCGAGGACGGGCGCGAGCGGACGCTCACCGAGGTCGGCAAGGAGCACGGGCTCACCCGTGAGCGGATCCGGCAGATCGAGAAGCACGCGCTGCTCGAACTGAAGAAGCTGGCTCGGGACACCGGGTTCGACGCGGCGGCGTAGCCCTTTGGGGACCTGGACATGATCGGCCCGTGCGGTTCGCTGCGCGGGCCGTCCTGGGTTTTGGGGCGGGGGGTTGTTCGGGGGTTGCGGCTCGCGTCCTTGCCGATCACGGGGTGCCCCGGGCTCGTGAGCGCCAGTCCGTAGTTGTGCGGGCGCGCCGGTGTGGGGGTTGCTCGCGCAGTTCCCCGCGCCCCTGAGCGTCTGCCCTCTTCTGTGGTTTTTTGAGCGCGCCGTCGCGGTGGCTGGTCGCGCCGTTCCTCGCGCCCCTGAGGGGGCGCGCCCTTGCTCGGCCGGTTGCTGAGATGGTGCACGCAGTGCGCATCTCAGGGGCGCGGGGAACTGCGCGACCAGCCACGACGCAACCCGCACCCGGAAGCGGTTCGAAGGGGGCAGACGCGGGCTTGGGGGCGTCAGGTGCCCTCCGCCCCGCGTGTCAGGCGCATGCCCAGTTCCCGGACGGACGTCAGCAGGGCCTCGGGGGCCCGGACGCGGAAGTCGAGGCCGGTCAGGGCCAGGCGTACGGCCATCCATTCGACGGGCCCGGACGCGTTCGCCCGGAGACGACAGCCCCGCCCCCTGGGCAGCGGCTCGGGCCGGCCGACCGCCGGCGGAACCTTGGCGGCGACCTCCTCGACGGTCGCCCGGAACTCGACGTCCACCTCGTAGACCGCCCCACCGCGAGCCTCCACGGACCGCCGGAGGTACTCCGCCGCGTCCCCCGACGGCACCTCCCGCGGAGCGAACCGCGCCCCGGTGGCGAACGGTTCCGTCACCCGGTCGACCCGGAACGTCCGCCAGTCGTCGCGATCGATGTCGTACGCGACGAGGTACCAGCGCCGCCCGGTGGAGACGAGCCGCAACGGTTCCACCAGGCGGCGCGTCTCCGTGCCGTCGGCCGCCCGGTAGTGGAAGCGGAGCCGTTCCGTCCCGGCGGCGGCTGACGCGAGGACGGTCAGCGTCTCGGGCGCGATGGTGGCCCCGTCGCCCGAGGTCAGCGGGATGGTCGCGGCCTGGAGTGTGCTGACGCGGTGGCGGAGGCGGGAGGGAAGCACCTGTTCGAGTTTGGCGAGGGCACGGACCGACGCCTCCTCGATGCCGTCGACCGCGTGCCCCGCGCCGGCCCGCAGGCCCACCGCGATGGCGACGGCCTCCTCGTCGTCGAGGACGAGCGGCGGCAGCGCCTTCCCCGCGATCAGCCGGTAGCCCCCGTCCGCGCCCATGGACGCCTGGACGGGGTAGCCGAGGTCGCGCAGCCGGTCGATGTCGCGGCGCACGGTGCGCCGGGAGACGCCGAGCCGGTCGGCGAGTTCGCCGCCGGGCCATTCGCGCGGGGTCTGGAGGAGGGAGAGGAGTTGGAGTAGCCGGGCCGGGGTGTCCGTACTGGTCGTCGTCATGCCCGTAAGGATGCCGCAGATGTAGGACACGATCTGGCCTACATCGGCTCTACGTTCCTCTCATGACGACTTCACCGAGTTCGCCCACCCACCCAGACGTCGAGCAGGACCGCCGGCGCTGGTTCGCCCTGGCCATCGTGATGGTCGCCGCGTTCATGGACCTCGTCGACGTGACGATCGTCAACGTGGCCCTGCCCACCATCCAGCACGACGAGGGCGCCTCCACCGGCCAGATCCAGTGGATCACCGCCGGTTACGCGCTGGCCTTCGCGGCGCTGCTGATCACGGGTGGGCGGCTCGGCGACATCTTCGGCCGCAAGCGGCTGTTCCTGCTCGGCATCGCCGGATTCACCGCGGCCTCCGCGCTGTGCGGCTTCGCCGCGAACCCGGAGATGCTGGTCGCGTCCCGCATAGTGCAGGGCGGCATGGCGGCGCTGATGGTCCCGCAGGTCCTGTCGATCGTCCACGCGACGTTCCCGGCGCACGAACGCGGCAAGGTGTTCGGCCTGTTCGGCGCGATCGTCGGGCTCGGCGCCGTCACCGGGCCGCTGCTCGGCGCGCTCCTCACCGAGTGGAACCTGTTCGGTCTCGAATGGCGGCCGATCTTCCTCATCAACCTGCCCGTCGGCATCGCGGCCCTCATCCTCGGCACACGTGTGATCAGCGAGTCGAAGGCGCCGACCGCGCTCAAGCTGGACCTCGTCGGCGTCGTCCTCGTCACCCTCGCCATGCTGGCGCTGGTCTACCCGCTGACGCAGGGCCGCGAGAACGGCTGGCCGGTCTGGGGCTACGTGATGATGGCCGCGTCCGTCGTGATCGTCGCCGTGCTCGTCGCGTACGAGAAGGCGAAGGCGCGGCGCGACGGGTCGCCGCTCATCGAGCTGTCCCTGTTCAAGGTCAAGAGCTTCGCGGCGGGCATCGCCGTCCAGACCGTCTTCGGCGTCACGACCGGCGTCTTCTTCCTGACGTGGACGCTCTACATGCAGCTCGGCCTCGGCTGGAGCGCGCTGCGGGCCGGCCTGACCGGGGTGCCGTTCTCGATCGCCGTCTCCGTCGCGGCCGGGATCTCCGTGCAGCAGTTGGTGCCGCGCTTCGGCCGCAAGGTGCTCCAGGCGGGCGCGCTGACCATGGCCGCGGGTGTGCTGGTCTACGTGTGGGAGTCCGGGCACTACGGCCTGTCCATCGCCTCCTGGCAGATGGCGTTGCCGCTGGTCGTGATGGGGCTCGGCATGGGGCTGATCGTCGCCCCGCTGACGGACGCGGTGCTCTCGGAGGTGCCGCGCGAGCACGCCGGTTCGGCGTCCGGGCTGATCAACACGGTGATGCAGATGGGCAACGCGCTGGGCCTCAGCCTCGTCTCGGTGATCTTCTTCAACGTCGTCGAGGACCACATGAAGCAGGGCGCGGGCAACGCCGCCTTCATCGACGGATTCCAGAACGCGCTGGTGTGGGCGGCCGCCATCCTCGTCGGCATCTTCCTGCTGATGTTCGCGCTGCCGCGCAAGCCGGTGGTGGCGGCAGGGACGGAGGGCGACGAGAACCCGGTCGTCACCGATGAGCAGGACGACGAGCGGAAGCCCGAGCCCGAGCCCGAGCTGGTCGGCTGAGGTCCCCCCGCCGCTGTTGCCTGTTTGTGTCTGGTGAATGCCCGAACCTGTTTACTTTCCGGAAAAGTGCTCGTACTCTCCCGGTAAAGCAACAGGTTCGGGCATCCATCGTTGATAGGACACAGGTAAACGGGCATGTACGCACCGGAGCGCCAGCAAGAGATCCTCCGCCTCGCCCGCGAGGGCGGCCGGGTCGACGTGCTGTCGCTCGCCGAGCTGTTCCAGGTCACCGCGGAGACCGTGCGGCGCGACCTGAAGGCCCTGGACCGGGCCGGACTCGTACGCCGCGTGCACGGCGGCGCCATCCCCGCCGGGCGGCTCGACTTCGAGCCCGACCTCGCCGAGCGCGAGTCCACCGCCGCCGACGAGAAGGACCGCATCGCGCACGCCGCCCTCGCCGAACTGCCGTCCGAGGGCAGCGTCATCCTCGACGCCGGTTCGACCGTGGCCCGCCTCGCCGCCGCGCTGCCGCTGGAGTCCGAACTCACCGCCGTCACCCACTCCCTGCCGACCGCGGCGCGCCTCGCCGACCACCCCGGCATCCAGCTCCACCTCATCGGCGGCCGCGTCCGCCACCGCACCCGCGCCGCCGTCGACGCGTGGGCGCTGCGCGCGTACGGCGAGATCCGGGCCGACGTCGTCTTCCTCGCGGCCAACGGCTTCTCCGCCGACTCCGGCCTCACCACCCCCGACCTCGCCGAGGCCGCCGTCAAGCGCGCCGCCGTCGCCGCGGCCCGCCGGGTCGTGCTGCTCGCGGACTCGGGCAAGTTCGGGCAGGAGCACTTCGCCCGCTTCGCGGACCTGGCCCAGGTCGACCTGCTGATCACGGACACCGGCCTCGCCGACGAGGACGCGGCCGCCATCGAGGCGGGCGGCACGGAGGTGCTCCGCACATGAACCCCGCCGAGCCCCGCCCCACGCACCCCCTCAGCACCACCAGCACATCCCCGTACGGAAACGGCGACCGCGGCATGATCCTCACCGTCACCCCCAACCCCTCCCTCGACCGCACCTACGAACTCCCCGGCCTCGACCGCGGCGAAGTCGTCCGCGCCTCCGGCGAACGCGTCGACCCGGGCGGCAAGGGCGTCAACGTCTCCCGCGCCGTCGCCGCCGCCGGAGCCCCCACCCTCGCCGTGCTGCCGCTGGGCGGCGCGCCCGGCGCCCTCGTCGCCGAACTCCTGGCCGAGCAGGGCATCGAGGTCGCCCCGGTGCCGGTCGCGGGCCAGACCCGGTCGAACATCGCGCTCGCGGAACCCGACGGCACCCTCACGAAGATCAACGCGCCGGGCCCCGAACTCTCCGCCGACGAGGCCGAGTCCTTCCTCCGCGTCATCGGCGAACGGTCGGCCGGCGCAGCCTGGATCGCCTGCTGCGGCAGCCTCCCGCGCGGCCTCGCACCCTCCTGGTACGCGGACCTGGTGGCCCGCGCGCACGAGGCGGGCGCCCGTATCGCACTCGACACCTCCGGCCCCGCACTCCTGGCCGCCCTGCGTGAACGCCCCGACGTCGTCAAGCCCAACGCCGAGGAGCTCGCCGAGGCCGTCGGACGCCCGCTCGCCACGGTCGGCGACGCGGTCAAGGCGGCGGAGGAGCTGCGCGACCTCGGCGCGGTCGCCGTCCTCGCCTCGCTCGGCGCGGACGGGCAACTCCTCGTCGACGCGGCGGGCGCCTGGTTCGCGAGCGCCCCCGTCGACGCCGTACGCAGCAACGTCGGCGCCGGTGACTCCTCCCTCGCCGGCTTCCTCATCGCGGGCGGCGAGGGCCCGGCCGCGCTGGCCTCGGCGGTCGCCCACGGCGCGGCGGCCGTACAACTGCCGGGCAGCGCGATGCCGACCCCGGCGGACCTGGCACCGGAGGCGGTGACGCTGACGGCGGAGGTCCCGCTCGACCGCGCGCTGACGGAACCGGTGACGCGATGAGCGCCCCTTCCATGTCCCGCCCCACCTCTCCCACCCCTCCCACCTCTCCCACCTCTCCCACCTCTCCCACCTCTCCCACCTCTCCCACCCCGCACCCGAGGAGCCCGCGATGACGGAGATGATCACCGCGGAACTGGTCGACCTCGACCTGTCCGCCCAGACCAAGACCGAGGCCGCCCGCTCCCTGGCCCAGCGCATGGTGGCCCTGGGCCGCGTCACCGACCTCGACGGCTTCCTCGCCGACGTCGCCGCCCGCGAGGCCCAGATGCCGACCGGCCTCGACGGCGGCATCGGCATCCCGCACTGCCGCAGCGCACACGTCACCGAGCCCACACTGGCGTTCGGCCGCGCGGCCCACGGCATCGACTTCGGCGCCCCGGACGGCCCCGCCGACCTGATCTTCCTGATCGCGGCCCCGGCGGGCGCGGACGACGCCCACCTCACGATCCTCTCGGCCCTCGCCCGTCAGTTGATGGACGAGGACTTCAAGGCCTCGCTGCGCGCGGCGACGGACGCGGAGCGGACGGCGTCCTTGATCCGCGGCGATGCGGTGGACCGGGATGCGGACGAGGACGCGGACCGGCGCCCTGACCCGGACCGGCACGCGAACCCGGACCCGGCCTCGGACCGGCATCCGAGCCCGGACGACCCGAACTCGGATCAACACCCGACCCCGGACGCCGCCCCGGACCTCGTAGAACCGGAGTCCGACCGGCCGGAGGAGACCCCGGCGGCGACGCTGAAGACCGAGGTCTTCAGAATCGTCGCCGTCACCTCCTGCCCCACCGGCATCGCCCACACCTACATGGCCGCCGAGTCCCTGGAGAACGCCGCCCGCGCCACCGACGGCGTCGAACTGGTGGTGGAGACGCAGGGCTCCGCCGGCTTCACCCGCCTCGCCCCTGAGGTGATCGCCGCGGCGGACGGCGTGATCTTCGCCCACGACGTCCCGGTCCGCGAGAAGGCCCGCTTCGCCGGAAAGCCCACGGTCGACGTAGGCGTCAAGGCAGGCATCAACCGCCCGGCCGACCTCATCACCGAGGTCCAGGCCAAGGCGGCCCGCGGCGAGATCACAGCCGCGTCCGACGCCACGTCGTCATCCACACCTGTGGACAACTCCGGCGACTCCCAGGACGGTTACGGCACAAAGCTCCGCAAGTGGCTCATGTCAGGCGTGAGTTACATGGTGCCGTTCGTGGCGGCGGGGGGTCTGCTGATCGCGCTCGGTTTCGCGATCGGTGGCTACGAGGTCGCGGACGTCAAGGTCGAGACCCTTCTCAACAGCTTCGACTGGGGCTCCACCACCAGTTGGGCGGCGCTGCTCTTCTACACCGGCCAGGCGGCGTTCGTCTTCCTGGTCCCCGTGCTCGCCGGGTACATCGCCTACGGCATGGCGGACCGGCCAGGGCTCGTGCCGGGCTTCGTCGGCGGTTCGATCGCGCTCACCGTCAACGCGGGCTTCCTCGGCGGTCTCGCCGCGGGGCTCATCGCGGGCGGTGTCGTCATGGCGATCCAGAAGGTGAACGTCCCGGCCGTGCTGCGCGGCATCATGCCGGTCGTCGTCATTCCGCTGCTCTCCTCGATCGCCGTCGGCTTCCTGATGTTCGTGGTGATCGGCAAGCCGATCGCCTCACTCCAGAGCGCGCTCACGGACTGGCTCAACTCCCTGTCCGGCGCCAACGCGATCGTCCTCGGCGTCGTCCTCGGCCTGATGATGTGTTTCGACCTCGGCGGTCCGCTCAACAAGGTCGCCTACGCCTTCGCGGTCGGCGGCCTCGCCAACCCGACCGACGGTTCGCTCAAGGTCATGGCGGCGGCGATGGCCGCGGGCATGGTCCCGCCGCTGGCCATGGCGCTCGCCACCACCGTGCGCGGCCGGCTCTTCACCAAGGCCGAGCGCGAGAACGGCAAGGCGGCGTGGGTGCTCGGCGCGTCCTTCATCACCGAGGGCGCGATCCCGTTCGCCGCGGCCGACCCGCTGCGCGTCATCCCCGCGTCCATGACGGGCGGCGCCGTCACCGGCGCCCTGTCGATGGCCTTCGGCTGCACCCTGCGCGCCCCGCACGGCGGCATCTTCGTCGTCCCGCTGATCGGCAGCCCGTTCCTCTACCTGATCGCGGTCGCCGTCGGTGTCTGCGTCGCGGCCGCCCTGGTCGTCGTACTGAAGGGCCTGCGCAAGGCGGCACCGGGGACGGACTCCGCAACCACCGGGGGCGAGGCGCTCACCGCCGACAAGGCGAAGGTGCCGGCCGCCGCCTGAGAAAGGACGGAACGGCCGCTACGGCCGGTAGAGCCCCAACTGTCCGTGCATGCGAGATACATCACGGTCCGGGACCAAAGGCCCGGGCCGTGGTGTTCACTGGGACGCATGCCTGAGCACGTGTCGATCCTTCAGCAGATAGGCCTGGCGATTCTCGCGGTCGCCACGGTGGCATGGGTGGTCGGACTGGTCCGACTGGTGCGGGTCGTGGCCCTTGCGCCGCCCGAGGCGGCGCGGATGCCGATGGGGGTGCTGCCGAAGCAGTCGCAGGCGCCGGCGGCGGAGTCGGCGCCGCTGACGGCGGACGAGCAAGACGCGTTCGCCGGGCTCGTGCGGCAGTTCGGGCGGAGTTGAGCCGAGGAGCGGGGCGCTAGGCGCTCGTGCGGCGTGTGGTGGCTGCCCGGTGGGCGATGGCGGCGCGGGCCGCGTCCTGGGTCGCGTAGACCTCGCACATGTGGCGGCCGTCCGGTGTCGCCGTGTGCTCGACCTCCCACAGGCTGATCTCGTCCCCGTCCCGCAGTAAGAACGCGTGCTCGTACAGCGCGAACCCCTGGCTGACACGGCGGCCGAACGCCTGCGTGATCTGGTGCGCGCACGCCTCCCGCAGCAGCCGGGCCGTGCCGGGCCCCGGCCGCGTCGACGGATCCGGGTTCTCCGCGCGGCGCAGCAGCCTGCGCGCGTGGTCGACCGAGCTGTCCGGGTCGGCGGGGCCGAACCGGCGCCGCTCCGGCGGGACCGCGGGCAACTGGACGGGCGCGATGGGCACCTGGAGGTCGAAGTCCGGGGTGGCCTCCGGGGGCAGCGGCAGACGGCCCGTGGCGAGGTGCAGTTCGTCCTCGGTGACGTAGACCTCGTGCTGCTCAGTGCCGTCCCGGCCGGTGTTGTGGACGAGCTCCCAGAGGGTGAGCGCGCTGCCGTCGGCGAGCAGCCAGGTGTGCCGGTACGTCTCGCGGTGGCGGCCTCCGCTGTGGTGGGCCGAGTGCAGGGAACCGGAGTAGGCGAGCGCGCTGTCGAGCAGATGCAGGGTCTCGTCGGGCAGTTCGAACGAGTTGAGCGCGCGGCCGAGAAGGTGTTCCAAGTGCTCGTCGGGCGTGGGCGACGTGGGGGCTGTGGCCGACGAGACGGCGTCGTGTTCATGGTCGTGCGGAACGCTCAAGGCACCTCCCGGCATTGCTGCATGTCACCTCGTGGGTGCATACCGTAGCCCCTGCTTCGGACATCATGTCCGGGAAATCGCAAACGCGGAACGGCATTTGG
Organism: Streptomyces sp. NPDC046939; assembly: GCF_040644575.1. Lineage (NCBI taxonomy): Bacteria > Bacillati > Actinomycetota > Actinomycetes > Kitasatosporales > Streptomycetaceae > Streptomyces > Streptomyces sp. NPDC046939. The sequence continues at coordinate 4,359 of NZ_JBEYWV010000039.1, read as the reverse complement.
GAAACCTGTCCGTACAACGCGCGGGCCGCGCGGGACGTTCCCGCGCGGCCCGCTTCGTTCCGCCCTGGTGAGAGGCGGTTACCCAGGGTCAGGGCCCAGGGTCAGGGCCCGGGGTCGGGGTCCAAGGTCAGGCGGTGGCGCCCGCCGTCCACTCGCTCCAGCTCAGGTTCCAGCCGTTGAGGCCGTTGTCGGGGGAGACGGTCTTGTCGGGGGAGTTCTTCACCACCACGACGTCGCCGACGAGCGAGTTGTCGAAGAACCACTTGGCGGTCGTGTCGCCGCCCGCGCCCTTCACGTCCCGCATGCCGACGCAGCCGTGGCTGGTGCCCTGGGCGCCGAAGATGCCGGGCGAGCTCCAGTAGTTGCCGTGGATGAACGTGCCGGACTGCGACAGGCGCATCGCGTGCGGCACGTCCGGGATGTCGTACTCGCCACCGAAGCCGACGGTCGAGCCGTTCATCCGCGTCTGGACGAACTTCTCGGAGATCACCATCTGGCCGTTGTAGGTGGGGTGGTCGGCGCTGCCCGTGGAGACCGGGACGGTCTTGAGGGTCTGGCCGTCGCGCTCGACCGTCATCTGCTGCGTCTTCACGTCGACCGTGGAGACCTGCTTGCGGCCGACGGTGAAGGTGACCGTCTTGTTCTGCACGCCGTGGACGCCCTTGGCGCCCTCGACGCCGTCGAGTGCGATCTTCATCGTGACCTTGGAGCCGGACTTCCAGTACTCCCGCGGCCGGAAGTCCAGGCGCTGGGAGTTGAACCAGTGACCGACGACCTGCTGCCCGCTGCTGGACTCCACCTTGATGTGCGACTGCACGTCCTTCTGGTTGGTGATCGCCTTGTCGAACGTGAACGACACCGGCATGCCCACGCCGACCGTCGTGCCGTTGTCCGGCGTGTACGTGCCGATGAAGCTGTTCGCGCTGGAGACCGTCGTGAAGATGGAGTTGGCGGCGGCCGTGTGGCCCTCGCCGTCCTTCGCGGTGGCGGTGACGCGGTACTTGGTGCCCCGCTCCAGCTGCTCCTTCGGCTTCCACGCGGTGCCGTCCGCGGCTATCGCGCCCGCGACCTGCTTGCCGGACGCGGCCTCGACCAGCTTGACGTCGGTGAGCTTGCCGTCGCTGACCTCGACCCCGGTCGCGTTGATGGACGCACCGGTCGAGCCGTCCTTCGCGGAGATCGTGATCTGCGGGGCGTTCTTCGCGCCGTCCTTGCCGTTCTTGTCGCCGTCGGCGGTGGCGTCGCCCCCGCAAGCCGTGAGGGTGAGGGCGCCGATGACGAGAGTGGCGCACGCGACGGCCATGTTCTGCCTTCTCACGGTCTGCTCCTTCTGTTCCTTCTGAGGCGTTGTGGTTGGTTGACCCGGTACGTGGTGAGAGCCCACGGCGGCTGGAGAGGTTCCTTCCGCTTGCTGTGAAGGGAGACACAGGGACAGTTCTGTTACGCCGGTGAAGGTGCTGTTACGTGAGCGGGCTCTGCTGGTACAGCTCGCTGTACGACAGGTGCGTGCCGCCCGGGCCGTCCACCGACTCCGCCGCCCGCACGGCCCGTACGATCGCCCGCGTCACCAGATCGGCGCCGGCCGCGAGGATCTCGTTCAGCGCGAGCGGGTTCGACGCGTCCAGCGGGCGCTCCCCGGTGGCGACGGCGAACACCGTGTCGCCGTCGTTCAGCAGATGCACCGGACGCACGGCCCGCGCGATGCCGTCGTGCGCCGTACCCGCCATCTTCTGCGCCTGCGCCCGGCTCAGCTCGGCGTCGGTGGCGACGACGGCCAGGGTGGTGTTCAGCGGAGGCACGGGGTCGTTCCAGGCAGATGTGGCTCCCGCTCCCGCTCCCGCTCCCGCTCCCGCTCCCGATGCCGCTGCCGTTGCCGCTGCGGAGAGGCGGGCCGTGGCCTCCGCGTGGCGGGCGGGGGAGGGGTACGGCACCGGGCCCCGCCCCGCGAAGAACTCCCCGTACAGCGCGCCGGTCGCCGGGTCGAACGCCGAGCCCGCCGCATTGGCCACCACCAGCGCGCTCACCGTGATCCCCGTGCCGAGCACCATGGACGCGGTGCCTATGCCGCCGCGTATCCGGCCCACGAGCGCTCCGGTGCCCGCGCCCACGTTCCCCTCCGGGACCGGGGCGTGCAGGTCCGTCGCCGCGGCCGCCTCCACCGCCGCGCGGCCGGTGGCGGCATCGGGGCGGGCCCGCCAGTCGCCGCCCCGGCCCAGGTCGAAGACGCAGGCCGCGGGCACCACCGGCACGACCTGGCCCGGCCCGCCGACGGGGACACCGCGGCCCGCCTCCTCCAGCCAGGCCACCACCCCGGACGCCGAGTCGAGCCCGTACGCGCTGCCGCCGGTCAGCACGATCGCCTCGATGCGCCGCACCAGATTGCGCGGGTCGAGCGCGTCGGTCTCCCGGGTGCCGGGGCCGCCGCCACGCACATCGACGGCGGTGACCGCGCCGCCCTCCGGGGCGAGCACGACGGTGGTACCGGTGAGGAATCCGTCCCCGGTGAGTGTGGCGTGCCCGACACGGAGGCCGGTTACGTCGGTGAGGGCGTCGTTGTCGCGGGGCGCCGACGCCGATGCCGTTCCTGGCGTCGCGCCCGGTATGCGTGTCCGCTTCGTCGTCATCTGCCATGCGTACCACGGCAGTTCGTCGCGGACCGTGATCAGGGGAGTTCGGCTCCCGCCCGGTCGCCGTGTGGCGCGTGCCGACAGTGCCACGGCTGTCGCGGCCGGCAGTGCCGCCATGGCCCTCGTCGGGGCCGGGGCCAGTACCGCCGACCCGCGGGCACCAGGCCCCGCCCAGTCCTCACCCCGTCCCCCCGACCCGACGTACCCTGGATGCATGAGTACCGCCCCCACCCCTGAGCCGCGCGAGCCCAAAGCCGCGCTGATCTTCGACGACCCGCTGACGGCGCTGTCCGCCGACGACACGGATCGCGGCTGGGGCGAGCGGCCGTCGGCCGGGGAGAACAGCGCCGCCGATCTGGCCCGCTTCCTCGACGAGAAGCCGCCGCACCACCTCTGAACCCGCCTCCAGGCCCCCGTTAGGGCTCGGCGCGTCCCGGACCACCCGGGCCGCCCCGCTGGGCCACCAGCGTGTCGCGGATCTCCTTGAGGACCTCCAGCTCCGAGACCTCGACCGTCTCCGCCGCGCCTTCGCGCGCCGCCTTCCGCTCGGCCTGCCGCGCCAGGTACTTCGCCATCGGCAGCACCATCAGGAAGTAGACGACCGCGGCCGTGATGAGGAAGCCGAGCGCCGCGCTCAGGACCGAGCCCCACAGGATCTCGATCCCGTCGTCCCCGCCGCACGGGCCCTTCAGGCAGGACTTGTAGACCTCCAGGTCCTTGGTGCCGAAGGCGCCGACGATCGGGTTGATGACCCCCTTCACCACCGCGTTCACGATGTTCGTGAACGCGGCGCCGATGACGACCGCCACCGCCAGGTCGATCACATTGCCGCGCATCAGGAAGGCCCTGAAGCCCTCCCACAGACTCGGCTCGTTCTTCTTGCTCACCAGGGGGCCTCTCTTCACGTGCGCCGGGTGCGGAGCAGACGGCTTCGCAACTTACGACAGCGCGGGTCGGACCTGCCCCATTCGGTAACTCGATCGAGGGACTTGACGTCACGGCCGTCTTCGAGAGGCCGGTCACCACACCGTCACCGCCAGCCGTGACGTGGCCCCGGCGCCCGCGAGCCGCACCGCCGTGGCACGGCCCACCGAGAGCACCACCAGCGCCCCGCCCGCCACCGCCCCGGCCCCGTCCGGCTCGCCGGGCCCCGCTCCCGCCTCCGGCACGGACACCACCCGCGCCCTCGACGCCAGGACCCGTACCCCTGGCCGGCCGTCCGCGTGTGCCGCCACCACGTCCACCCGGTCGCCGGCCCGCAGCAGCCGTACCGCGCCCGCGTCGGCGATCCGTACCGGCGCCGACACCGACACGGCGGGTCCGCGCGCCCGCTCGCCCGGCGGGTCCTGTGCCCGCTCATGGCCGCGCCCCGCGCCGGACGACGGCACCGCGGCCGCCAGCGCCGCCGACGTGAGCGCGAGCCCGGCGGCCAGCGCGGGCCCGCGCCGACGGCGCCCCGCGCGTCCACGGCGCCACCGCGGGCCCCGTACGCGTACGGGAGGGAAGGAGGGCACCTGCGAGGTCGGGGGAGTGCTGAGCTGGGCCGGGGGAGTCGTCACGGGCATGGCCGTCACCGCCTACGGGTCGTATCGGGTCGTGTCGGGTCGCTCGGATCTTCTTCGGGTCGGACCGGGGGGGGGGGGGGCGCGCCCCCCCCCCCCCACCCCCCCCGCCCCCCCACCCCCCCCCCCCCCCCGGCCCCCCCCCCCCCCCCCCCCCCCCCCCGGGCCGG
>NZ_JBEYWV010000038.1:0-94648 GCF_040644575.1 Streptomyces sp. NPDC046939 | reverse complement strand
CGCCTTCCCCCCCCCCCCCCCGCCCCCCGCGGGCCCCCCCCCGGCGGGCGGCCGGCGGTATTAACCAACACCACCCCCCCCCGGGGGCCCCCCCCCCCCCCCCCCCCCCGCCGCCCCCCCCCCCCCCGGCCCGCGGCGCCCCGCAACCCCCCACACCCCCCACTTGTTAGGAGCACCCCATGCGCCGCCGCATCCTCGCCCTGCTGACCGCCACGGCGTCCGCCGCCACGCTCGGCCTGCTCACCCTGGCCGCGCCCGCCTCCGCCCAGAAGGCCGACGCCGAGGCGGACTTCGTGGTCAGCCAGGCCCAGTTCGACCAGATGTTCCCGGGCCGCAACAGCTTCTACACGTACGAGGGCCTGAACGCCGTCCTCGGCGCCTACCCGGAGTTCACCGGCACCGGCAGCGACACCGTGAAGAAGCAGGAGGCCGCCGCCTTCCTCGCCAACGTCGGCCACGAGACCGGCGGCCTCGTGTACGTCGTCGAGCAGAACACCGCGAACTACCCCCACTACTGCGACACGTCGCAGCCCTACGGCTGTCCCGCGGGCAACGACAAGTACTACGGACGCGGCCCCATCCAGCTCAGCTGGAACTTCAACTACAAGTCGGCCGGTGACGCCCTCGGCATTGACCTGCTCAACAACCCCGACCTCGTCCAGAACGACGCGGCGGTCGCCTGGAAGACCGGCCTGTGGTACTGGAACACCCAGACCGGCCCCGGCACGATGACCCCGCACAACGCCATGGTCAACGGTGCGGGCTTCGGTGAGACCATCCGCAGCATCAACGGCTCCATAGAGTGCAACGGCGGCAACCCGGCGCAGGTCCAGAGCCGCGTCGACACCTACAAGAGGTTCGCGCAGATCCTCGGCGTCGACCCGGGCGCGAACCTGAGCTGCTGACCGGAGGCCGGGCGGGCGCGGAAAACGAAGTGGTCGATTCGTCCGGATGTGATGTCATCGACCACCATGAGCGCGCAGCTAGACACACCTGACATGACCGACCTGGCGGCCAGGGCGGAGCGCAACCTCGCCGAGCACGCCGCCCATCTGCACCGCGGCCTCCGGGGCGCGGCCGTCGCAGCGGCCGACGACCTGGTGGTCGCGGACAGCGGTCTCGACGACGACACCTTCAACATCGTCGCCGCGGCCCGCTTCACCCCCGACACCGCCTCCGCCCGGATCGCGGCGACGACCGCCGCCCTGGCCGCCACCGGCCGCCCCTTCAGCTGGTGGGTGGGGCCCGCCTCGACGCCGCCCGACCTGTCGGCCCGGCTCGCGTCCGCGGGGCTGCCGCCCGCCGAGATCTCCACGGCCATGTGGGCCCGGCTGACCGACGCCCTGCCGCAGCCCTACGTGGCCGGCCTGGACATCCTCCCCGTGACCGCACCGGAGCGACTGCGCGACTACGCCGCCGTCCTCGCCGCCAACTGGGAGCCGCCCGCCGCGACCGTCCGGCGCTTCTTCGACCTCGTCGGGGAGCGAGCCCTGGCCGCCGACTGCCCGGCCCGCCTCCTCGTCGGGTACGCGGACGGCCGCCCCGTCGGCACGGCCGAGGTCTTCCTGCACGCCGACGTCGCCGGGATCTACAACATCAGCACCCTGGCCGCCCACCGCCGCCGCGGCTACGGCGGCGCCATGACGCTCGCCGCCCTGCACACCGCCCGCCGCGCCGGCCATCCGCTCGCCGTCCTCCAGGCCTCCGCCGAGGGCGAACCCGTCTACCGGCGCCTCGGCTTCCGCGCCTTCGGCCACGTCACCGAGCACGCCCTGCTGCCCGGAACGACGTCTTCCGCCGGTGTCGGACCCAGGCTCTAAACTGGGGCGTCGGTCAGCGCGGAAGGGACGGAGAACCACAGTGGCGGCAGGTGCAGGAGGGTCGGCCCAGGCCGGTTACAGCGATCCCTCCGCCGAGGTCCTCGACCGTGCGGCCGAGGCGTTCGGGCTGCTCGCCGCCCCCGCCCGGCTGCACATGATGTGGGCGCTCGCCGAGGGCGAGTGCGATGTGACCGGGCTCGCCGAGCGGGTCGGCGGCGCGCTGCCCGCCGTCAGCCAGCACCTGTCCAAGCTCAAGCTCGCCGGTCTTGTCCGGGCCCGCCGCGAGGGCCGCCGCCAGGTGTACTACGTGGACGACCCGGACGTCGTGACCGTGGTCCGGCTCATGGTCGGCCAGCTCACCGAACGCGCGGAGCAGGCGGAACAGGCCGACGCGACCGTACGCAAGCTGCGCGGCACCGGGACCTGAGCGACCCGTGTCCCTCCACGACCCCGCTGTCTCCCGCACGACCGGGGCGCCCGCGCTGGGCCCCGCCCCGGGCGATCTGTCCGCCCTCCAGGTGCTGCGCGCCCTGGACGGCTCCCCGCGCGGCCTCACCGAGGCGGAGGCGGGGGAGCGGCTCGCGCGCCACGGCTCGAACGCGCTGCCCCGCCACCGGCCGCCGTCCAGGGCCGCCCGGCTGTGGCGCGGCCTGCGCGACCCGTTCACCGCCGTCCTGTTCACGCTGGGACTCGTCTCGGCGCTGGTCGCCGCGTGGGGCACCGCCTGTGTGATCCTCGCCCTGGTCGCCGTGAGCTGTGTGCTGCGCGCACAGGGCGAGCACCGCGCCGACCGCTCCATGGACCGGCTGCGCGGACTCGTCGCCACCACCGCGAGCGTGCAGCGCCGCACCGCGCCCGACGCGGCGCCCCGGGTCCGTGAGATCCCCGTCGACGACCTCGTCCCCGGCGACGTGATCCGCCTCGCCCCCGGCGACCTGGTCCCCGCCGACGTACGGCTGCTCAAGGCGCGCGGCCTGACCGTGCACCAGGCGGCCCTGACCGGCGAGTCGGCGCCCGTGCCCAAGGCGCCGGCGGACCTGCCGGGCGCGGGCGACAGCGGGCACCTGCTCTTCCAGGGCAGCAGCGTCGCCTCCGGCGCCGCCACCGGCATCGTGGTCGCGACCGGCCCCGACACCCGCTTCGCCGCGGTCCGCAGCGCGCGGCGCCGCCGCACGGTACCGAGCGCCTTCGACCGCTCGGTGCACGGCATCTCCTGGGTGCTCATCCGCTTCATGCTGCTCACCCCGCCGCTGGTCCTCATGGCCGACGCGGCGCTGCGCGGCCGGGGCCTGGAGACCCTACCGTTCGCGGTCGCGGTCGCCGTCGGGCTCACCCCGGAGATGCTCCCGGTCATCGTCACCACGTGCCTGGCGCGGGGCGCGGCCCTGCTCGCCCGCGCCCACGGCGTGATCGTCCGGCGGCTGCCCGCCCTGCACGACCTCGGCGCCGTCGACGTCCTGTGCGTCGACAAGACCGGCACCCTCACCCAGGACCGCCCCGTCGTCGACCCGGCCCGCACCGACGCCGAGGCCCTGCACTGGGCGGGCGCCTCGGCCTGGTGGACGCTGCAGACGGCGGGGCCCGCCGACCCCGACCCGCTCGACGAGGCGCTCCTCGCGGCCACAGGACCCGCGGACTGGGAGGCGTACGACGGCGTCGACGCGCTCCCCTTCGACCCGGTGCGCCGCCTCGCCACCGCCGTCGTCCGGGAGCCCGGCGCCCTCGGCACACACACCCTCGCCGTGAAGGGCGCGGTCCCCGACGTCCTGAAGCGGTGCGTCCTCGGCGCGGACGAGCGGACCGAGCTGCTGCGCCGGGCGGCCGACCGCGCGGGCGACGGCGTCCGCCTCCTGGCCGTCGCCACGGCCCGCCGCACCGCGCGCACGCGCGCGTACACGCCCGCCGACGAGCGCGGCCTCACCTTCCGCGGCTTCGTCGCCTTCCACGACGCCCCGGCCGACACCGCGCGGGACGCCGTACGCGCCCTCGCCGCGCGGGGCGTCGAGGTCAAGGTGGTCACCGGCGACGACCCGGCGACCGCCGCCCGCGTCTGCCGCGACCTGGGCATCGATCCCGGCGAGCCGGTCCCGGGCGAGCTGATCGCGGACCTCGGCGACGGACGGCTCGGCGCGCTCGCGGCCCGTACGACCGTCTTCGCCCGCTGCACCCCCGAGGACAAGGCCCGCGTCGTCGCGGCCCTCCGCGCGGGCGGCCGCACCACCGGCTACCTCGGCGACGGCGTCAACGACCTGCCCGCCCTGCACGCCGCCGACGTCGGCATCTGCCCCGTGGGAGGCGTCGACGTGGCCCGCGAGAGCGCCGACGTCGTCCTCGCGGGCAAGGACCTCACGGCCATCGAGCACGCCGTCGTCGCCGGGCGGCACAGCAGCGCCAACATCGCCTCGTACCTGCGCATCACGCTCTCCAGCAACCTCGGCAACGTGATCGCGATGCTCGCCGCCGCGCTCCTGCTGCCGTTCCTGCCGATGCTCCCCGCACAGGTCCTCGTGCAGAACCTCTGCTTCGACGGCGCGCAACTCGCCCTCGCCCACGACCGCCCCGACCCGGCCGCGCTGCGCCGTCCGACCGTCCTGCGGCCGCGCGCCTTCCTGCGCCGCATCACCGGCTTCGGCGCGCTCGGCGCCCTCGCGGACCTCGCCACCTTCGCGGTGCTCGCCCTGTGTCTGCCGGGCGCCCTCGGCCCGCGCGACGAGGCCGCCTTCCACGGCGGCTGGTTCACCGAGAACCTGCTCACCCAGGCGCTCGTCATGCTCCTGCTGCGCACCGGCCGCCACGCGGCCGAGGGCCGCGCCCCGGGCCCCGTGCGCTGGGCCGCCACCGGTCTCGCGGTCATCGGCGTCCTGCTGCCGCTGACCCCGGCGGGCCCCCTCCTCGGTATGACGGGCCTGCCCGTCCTGTATTACGTGCTGCTCGCCGTCGTCCTCGCGCTGTACGCGGTCGCGTTGCGCCTGCTCACCTCTCCTCGTCCTTCATCGCCCGCGTCTCGCTCTTGAGGATGCGCAGCGACTTGCCCAGGGAGCGTGCGGTGTCGGGAAGCTTCTTCGAGCCGAACAGCAGGATGATGACGAGCCCCAGGATGAGCAGGTGCCAGGGCTCCAGCGCGTTGCGGAACATGGTGGGCCTTCCTTTTCGTTGCCATGGAGAGGTGCGGGACGCAGGTACCGCGCCGTCCGCATTACTTGCTACATTGCGCAACCGTACAACCCTTTGGGCAGAGACAGGCACGCAGAGGATGAGGGCACGTCGATGACGCAGACTCCCGAGGCGCCGGCCGGGCGCACCCGCCACAGGGGCCGGACGCCGCAGGGCGACACGCCCCGCCGTGACGGGCGCCGCCGCCGGCGCAAACGCGGCAAGCTGCGCGTCGGCCTCGCCATAGGTTTGTCGTTCCTCGTCCTGCTCGGGGCGGGCGCGGGCTGGCTCTACCTGCGCCTCAACGGGAACATCGACACCTTCTCCTCGGACGGCCTGTCCAAGAACCGGCCCGACGCCGAAGCCTCCAAGGGTGAGAACGTCCTGGTCATCGGCACGGACGCGCGCACGGGCGGCAACAGCGAACTCGGCGGCGGCGACAAGGACGACATCGGCCGCTCCGACACCGCCTTCCTCCTGCACGTCTACGCCGACCACAGGCACGCGGTCGGCGTCTCCATCCCGCGCGACACCCTGGTCACCATCCCGCCGTGCAAGCTCCCCGACGGATCGTGGAGCGAGACGCGGACGAACACGATGTTCAACGCCGCCTACTCGACGGGCGAGACCGCCGAGGGCAACCCGGCCTGCACGCAGAACACCGTGGAGAAGCTGACCGGCCTCCGCGTCGACCACACGGTCGTCGTCGACTTCAAGGGCTTCGCGGAACTGACCAAGGTGGTCAACGGCGTGGAGGTCTGCGTCCCGAACGACGTCTACCAGCAGGACCTCAACCCCAAGCGCCCCACGCGCGGCGAGCGCATCTTCAAGAAGGGCGAGCAGAAGGTCTCCGGACAGCAGGCCCTGGACTACGTCCGTCTCCGCCACGGCATCGGCGACGGCTCCGACATCGGCCGCATCAAGCGCCAGCAGGCGTTCGTCTCCAGCCTCATCAAGAAGGTCAAGGACGACGGCTTCACCCCGACCAAGCTGCTCCCGCTCGCCGACGCCGCCACCAAGTCGATGACCGTCGACCCCGGGCTCGGCTCGGCGGACAAGCTCCTGAAGTTCGCCATGGGGCTGAAGAACGTCGACCTGCACAACACCAAGTTCGTCACCGTCCCGTGGCGCTACGAGGGCAGCCGCGTCGCCATCGTGGAGCCGGACGCCGGGGCGCTGTGGGCCGCGCTCAAGAGCGACCGCACCCTCGACGGCAAGGACGCGGGCGGCAAGAAGGACGGGAAGAAAGCTTCCGCCTCGCCCTCCGCGCAGGAGACCCCGGCGGTCTCCGGCACGGGCGTGGCCGTCGCCGTCTACAACGGCACCCTGACCAAGGGGCTGGCCTCCGCCGCCGCCAGGACGCTGACCGGCCACGACTTCGTCGTCACCAGCACCGGCAACGCCAAGTCGCAGGACCACGCCACCACCGCCGTCGAGTACGGCGCGGGGCGCGAGGCCGACGCCGCCAAGGTCGCCCGCCTCTTCCCCGGCGCGGAACTGCGCGCCGTCACCACCGCGGGCGTGGCCGTCGTCCTCGGGGCGGACTACACCGGCGCCGAACCGTCGGTGGCGGCCTCCCCGACCCCCACGGGCGTGCCGTCCGGTGTCGCCGACGACGCCCGCTCGGCCGACGAGAACCTCTGCTCCAAGCTGTCCTACGGCTGACCGGACGGCGGGGACGAACGCACCGCACAGCGGCGGACCGGCTCCACGGGTGCCGGTCCGCCGCTGTCGGGTGCTGTGCCACCTGCTCGCGCGCCCGGCGCCGCCCACGGGGCAGCCCCCGGCACGTGCGTCCTCAGGCGGACGGCTGGTCCGGCGTCACCGGCAGCAGGCCGCGCTCGGCGAACACCTTCTTCGCCACGGCCGTGGCGTTCAGGGCCTTCGGGAAGCCGCAGTAACCGGCCGCGTGCAACAGCGTCTCCACGATCACCTCGGGGGTGAGGCCCACGTTGAGTGAGGTGTGCACATGCACCTCCAACTGGGCCTCGCAGCCGCCGAGGGCGGTCAGGATGCCGAGCGTGACCAGTTGCCGGTCGCGCGGGGGCAGGGCGGGGCGCCGGTAGATCTCCCCGAACCCCCAGGCCACGACCTGGTGGGCGAGTTCGGGGCTGACGTCGGCGAGCGACTCGGCGAGCCGCGGGCCGACCTCGGCGTTGACGCCGTTCAGCACCTCCATGCCCCGCTCGAAGCGGGCTTCGCGGCTCTCGTCGGCGGGCGTGCTGCTCATGTGCTGTCCGTCCGTTTCCGTAGGGGGTTCGGGTGAGTGGCCGGTGGGGCGGGCGCGTAAGAAGGGTGCGCAGGGGCAACCGTAGGGGCATGACCGCGACACTCGGCGCCTTCGTCCTCGGTACGCCCGACCCGCCCGCGCTGGCCGACTTCTACCGCGCCCTGCTCGGCTGGGAAGAGGTCGACCGCTCACCGGAGTGGGTCCGGCTGCGCGCCCCCGAGAGCGAGCGGCCCAGCCTCAGCTTCCAACTGGAGAAGGACCACACGCCCCCGGTGTGGCCGCAGGCCCCCGGCACCCAGCAGATGCAGGCCCACCTCGACCTCCAGGTCGAGGACCTACGAGCGGAGACGGAGCGCGCCCGCGCACTCGGAGCGACGCTGGAGGAGCACCAGCCGCAGGACGACGTACGCGTCCTGCGCGACCCGCACGGCCACCCGTTCTGCCTCTTCCTGCCGGGCGCCTGAGCCGGTCTCAGCCCTGGTCGGCGCTCTGCCGCCGGTCGGCGCGGTGCGCCTCGTCCTGGGCCAGCATGGCGAGGAGCGAGGCGACGGTCAGGCCCGCCTCGGCCTCGACGGGATGGCGCAGGGTCTTGCCCGGCGTGATGCGGTAGACGTTGCCCCGCCCCTCCCGTGTGTGGGAGAGGAAACTGCTCGCCTCCAGATCCGCGATGATCTTCTGGACGGCCCGCTCGGTCAGCCTGCAATGCGCGGCGATGTCGCGGATCCGCGCGTTCTGATCGTCGGCGATCGTGGCCAGCACCCGTGCGTGATTGGTGATGAACGTCCATCCAGCGTGCGGTTCCGGCACTCCATCCATACCCGAATCGTAGGCCCAACGTTTCGTGTCCAAGAACCCCTGAACCTCGTTTCAGGTATCGCTTGACGTACGTTGCCGCAGGGCGGGAATCTGAGAGCGGACCGCCGGGCCGCAGTGAGGGAGAGGCCATGCCAGAGTCTGCACAGCCCGGGAGCGGTGCGGCAGCCACCTGCGCGGAACCGGCCACCCCGGCCGGAGCGCACCGGCTGACCGGACTCACGCTCTTCCACCACTGGGACGGCGAGCAGATGGTCGTCAGCGTGCGCGGCGATCTTCACCTGGACGAGGACCAGGGGCTCAACGGTGTCCTGCGCCCTCTGCTGCTCGCCTCGGACGGCAGTGTCGGCCTGGACGTGAGCCGCGTCGAACCCTGCGACTGCTCCGGTGTCCACGTGTTCCTGAGCGTCGACCCCCTGGCCGAGACCCCGGCCTGCGAGTCCGCCGACGGGCACCACGCGGATCTCGGCCGCGAGGTCGCCCAACTGCGGCGGGCGATGCAGAGCCGCGGCACCATCGACATGGCCCGGGGCGTCCTCGTGGCCGCCTTCGGGATCAGCCCCCAGGACGCCTGGGAGGCGCTGGTCGACGTCTCGCAGCGCACCAACATGAAGCTGCACCTGGTCGCGCAGCACCTGGTCGACTCCACGTCGGGCGACCGCCCCCTGCCGAAGACCGTGCAGAGCCAGCTCTCCGCCGTGATCGCCCGTCTGGAGGCCAGGTCCGCCCGCACGGACACCCCGGCCGGTCCGGTCGCTCCGGTGGACCCGGTCGACACCGAGACGTGGGACTGGGGCGGCGCCGGTGAGCCCACCCCGGCGACGGTCGCCGCGGGCCTGTCCGGCACCTCCGCCGACGACCAGGGCGGCGGGCCGAGGTAGGGGCGCCCTACGGACACCGCCCTCGGGGGCCGGGGTACATCGGCCGCCATCTGCGCCGGACCGTCGTGAGGGAACCCGCGCGGCGCGGTAGGCATGGTGCGTGCAGACCTTTCTCCCGTACCCCGAGTTCACCCGGTCCGCCGCCGTACTGGACCGCTCCCGCCTGGGCAAGCAGCGCGTCGAGGCGCTCCAGGTGCTGCGTGGCCTCACCGTGCCCGGCTACGGATGGCGCCACCACCCCGCCGTCCGCATGTGGTTCGGCTACGAGGAGGCCCTGGTCCGCTACGGCCTGGACGTCTGCGCGACCTGGGTCGCACAGGGGCGGGCCGACACCTGCGCCACCACCCTGGTCACCGACTTCACCCGGCACCGGCCCGGCGTCCCCGTGCGCGACCAGGACCAGCTCGCCGCCGACGGGGAGCTGCCGCCCTGGCTCGGGGAGCCCGCCTTCCACATCAGCCACCAGTCCGCGCTCCTGCGCAAGGCCCCGGAGATCTACGCCCCGGTCTTCCCCGACGTCCCCGACGACCTGCCCTACTTCTGGCCCGCCTCCGACCGCGACATCTCGGCCTCCTGACAGAAGGCGAGGGCGGACCCGGGGCTCAGCGGGCCGCCGGGCGCCACTCGAACATGAGGATGGTCGCGTCGTCGCGCAGCCGGTTGTCCGGGACGTCGACGATGGAGTGGATGAGACGGCGCAGCGTCTCCGCCGCCAGTTCGCCCGCGGCGGTCGCGCGGATGACGTAGTCGGCGAACCGGTCGAGACCGAGCTCGCCTCCGCCGCGCGTGCGTGCCGCCGTCACCCCGTCGGTGTACATCAGGACCCGGTCGCCGGGCTGCAGGTCCATCTCGTGCACCCGGCGCGGCGTGGACGAGAAGGCGGCCGGGGAGCCGAGCGGCGGATCGGTGTCGCGCTCCATCGCGTGCGGCACCACGCGCTCGTCGCGGATGAGCAGCGGCGCGGGGTGCCCGCAGTTGACCCAGCGCAGGCCGCCCGTGGCGAGGTCGAGCTGGGCGAGGACCGCGGTGCAGAACTGCTCGGGCAGCCACCGCGACAGGGCCGCGTCCACGGACTCCAGGAGATCGGGCAGGTCGGCGCCGGTGCGCCGGGCGTTGCGGCAGGCCGCGAGCGACACCACCGTGGTGAGGCCCGAGGCCAGGTCGTGCCCCATGGCGTCCATGATCCCGACGTGCAGGGCCGACTCCGTCAGCGCGTGGTCGAAGGCGTCGCCCCCCAGCTCGTACGCCGGTTCCATGACGGCGGTGGAGACGGCGTCGGTCGTGCCGATCGTGCGGGGCGGCAGGTAGGCGCGCAGCAGTTCGGCGGGGAGTTGCATGGGCTTCGTGCGGGCCCTGCGGACGTAGGTGTCCTTGAACGCCCGCTTCGAGGTGATCATCATGGCGCACAGATGGGCCAGGGTCCGCCCGCGCCGCAGGGTGAGCGGCTCGATGGCGGGGGAGCGCACCGCGAGGACGCCGATCCGTTCCGCCCCGTCCACCAGCGGCAGCCAGGCCGTCATCCCGCCGAGGTCGGACTCCTCCACGCGCAGGGACTCCGTGCGGTACGTCCAGCCGGCCAGCGAACCGTCGATGGGAAGGGTCGGCGCCACCTCGTTCAGCGGCGCCAACTGGCGCTGCTGCAGATCGGCGAGGTAGATCACGGCGCCCTGCAGACCCAGCGCCTTGGAGCAGCGGGCCACCGTCGTCGTCAGGTCGAGCGGCAGGTTGCGGGGGTCGGCCAGGAACTCGCCGAGCACGCTGTCCCCCGACCTCGGGGCCTCGGGTGACGTCACCTCATCACCTCCTGTTCGGCGTTCCGGCCGCGCGGACGACTCCCCGGGCAGTCTCGCACCGCCGCGTACGGCCCGCCTCCGGTGGCGTTCCGGCCGGGCGGAGTTCGCATGTGTCGGTGTACGCGAGGTGTGGGGGCAAGGTCTGCGGGACACCCGATGTCCGGAGATGCGCGCGCGGCCGACCGAGGCGAGCGGCGCCGCGCATCCCGGACCGGATGTGAAGCACGAAAGGATCAGCACCGATGGGCGGCACCCCGCAGGACCCCACGACGAAGCACCCGCAGCCGGACTTCCCCCAGCAGGACCAGGAGCACCCCGGCACCGGCCGGGAGATGGACCCGAAGCCGGACCACGGCGAGGACTCCTACCGGGGCAGCGGCCTGCTGCGCGACCGGGCCGCGGTCGTCACCGGCGGCGACTCCGGGATCGGCCGCGCCGTCGTCCTCGCCTACGCCCGCGAAGGCGCCGACATCCTCTTCACCCACCTGCCCGAGGAGGCGGAGGACGCGAAGGAGACGGCCCGCCTCGTCGAGGAGGCGGGGCGCAAGGCCGTCCCCGTGGAGTGCGACATCCGCGAGGAGGAGCAGTGCCGGCGGCTCATCGAGCGGGCTGTCGCCGAGTTCGGCCGGATCGACGTCCTCGTCAACAATGCGGCCTACCAGATGTCGCAGCCGGGCGGCATCGAGGACATCACGACCGAGCAGTTCGACCGCGTCGTGCGCACCAACCTGTACGGCATGTTCTGGCTGTCCAAGATGGCGGTGCCGCACATCCCGGCGGGCGGCTCCATCATCAACACCACCTCGGTGCAGGCGTACCAGCCGAGCCCCCACCTGCTCGACTACGCGACGACCAAGGGCGCCATCGTCACCTTCACGCAGGGCCTCGCGCAGATGCTGGCCGAGAAGGGCATCCGGGTCAACGCGGTCGCCCCCGGGCCCGTGTGGACCCCGCTCATCCCGGCGACGCTCCCGGACACCGAGGAGTTCGGCAAGCAGGCGCCGCTCGGCCGCCCGGCGCAGCCCGCGGAGATGGCGCCCGCGTATGTGTTCCTCGCGTCGGAGCATGCCAGTTTCATCACCGCGGAGATCATGAACGCGACCGGCGGCACCCCGCTCCCGTAGACGCCGCGGGGAAGGGGCCGGGCGCCACAGCCACCGGCATCAGTGGGAGGAGACGGTCTTGAGTTCCGACACCGAGCTGCGGGTCGGCCGCCGCACCATCACGATGAAGCGGCCCGACAAGGAGCTGTTCCCCGAGGACGGCATCACCAAGGCCGACCTCGTCGAGCACTACCGCCGGGTCGCCTCCCGCATGGTGCCCGAGCTGCGCGGCCGGCCCCTCATGCTGGAGCGGATGCCGGACGGCATCGACGGGCAGCGCTTCTACCAGAAGGAAGTCAGCGACTACTTCCCCGACTGGATCCACCGCGCGTCGGTGCCCAAGGAAGGCGGCGAGGTCACACATGTGGTCTGCGAGGACGCGGCGACGCTCGTCTACCTCGCCAGCCAGGCGTGCATCACCCCGCACCGCTGGCTCAGCCGTGCCGACGAACCACGCCGTCCGGACCGGCTCGTCTTCGACCTCGACCCGCCCGCCGACGACTTCGAGCCGGTGCGCCGCGCGGCCCACCGCCTGCGCGAACTCCTCGACGAACTCGAACTCTCCGCCGGTCTGATGACGACGGGCTCGCGCGGCCTGCACGTCGTGGTGCCGCTCAACCGGCGCGACGACGCCGACGACGTGCTCGCGTTCGCCCGCGCCGCCGCCCGGCAACTCGCCGGGCGCCACCCCGAGGAGCTGACCGTCGAGCCCCGCAAGGACGCCCGCAAGGGCCGCCTCTACCTGGACGTCGCCCGCAACGGCTACGCCCAGACCGTCGTCGCCCCGTTCGCCGTCCGGACCCGGCCGGGCGCCCCCGTGGCCGCGCCCCTCGACTGGGACGAGCTCGACGACCCCGCACTGACCGCGCGCCGCTGGACGGTCGCCGACCTCGGCGACCGGCTGGACAAGGACCCATGGGCGGGGCTCGCGCGCCACGGCAGTGGGGTGGCGGCGGCCGCGCGGCGCCTGGAGAAGCTGTCCTGACGCTGCTTCACGCCGTCAGGCCGCCCCCTTCTCCTTCCGCGTCAGGGCGTCGAGGAGTTCGTCCCGGGTCATGGAGGAGCGGCCCGGGACGCCCGCCTCGGTGGCGCGGCGGTACAGCTCGGCTTTGGTGAGCCGATCGAGCGAGGCCCTGGACTGGCCCTTGGCGGCTCGCTTCCCCTTGCCTTTCTCCGTGGCCTTCGCGTTCGTCTTCGCGTTCGTCTTCGACTTGGACTTCGCGGAGGAGCCGCCGCGCTTGCCGGGCTTCTTCGCACGGTCGACGCTCGCCCGCAGCGCGTCCATCAGGTCGACCACATTGGTCGACTCGGCCGGCGGCTCCGCCTTCTCGACCTCCTCGCCGCCGCGCTTGGCCTCGATGAGGGCGTTCACCCGCTCCTGGTACGTGTCGTGGAAGTCCTCCGGCCGCCACTCCATGCCCAGCGTGTCGACGAGCTGCCGCGCCATCTTCAGCTCGCGGTCGGTGACCTTCGTCCGGCCCGGCAGATTGTCGATCTCCTTGCGCGGGTCGCGGATCTCGTCCGCCCAGTGCAGCGTGTGCAGTGTCAGGAGCCCCGCCTCCGCCTTCACCGCGACCAGGTACTGGTGGTTGCGCATGACGAACGTGGCGATCCCCGCCCGGCCCGCCTCTGCGAGCGTCTTCTCGAGCAGCGCGTACACCTTCGTGTACTGCTCGCCCTTCGGGCCGAGGTAGTACGTCTTGTCGAAGAAGACCGGCTCGACGTCCTCCAGGTCCACGAAGCCCGTGATCTCCAGGGACTTGGAGCGGCCGGGCGCGATGTCGTCCAGCTCGTCCGGCTCGACGACCACGTACTCACCGCCCTCCTCGTACGCCTTCACGACCTCGTCCAGCGGGACCTCCTCGCCGGTGCGCTCGTTCACCCGCTTGTTGCGCACGCGGTCGGAGGTGCCGCGCTGCACTTGGTGGAAGCGCACGGTGTGGTTCTCCGTGGCGGTGTACATCTGGACGGGCAAGGACACCAGACCGAAGGTCAGCGTGCCGCTCCACACCGGACGCGCCATGGACGAGACCCTTCCTGCTCCGCGCCGTACCGTTCCCCTACATGGCACCCCGCGCGACGGCCCACCGCATCCCGGGACGGTGCCGAGCGCCCACCGTTAGCCTCGGAGCATGACCCGGTCATCACCTCCTGCCGTCGGCGTGCTCGCCTCCTACGACTTCGACCGGCGCGAGGAGCTGCGCCGCTGGCTCGGGCCCGGGGCCGTGGCCTAGCTCTGCGTGACATGCAGCTTCGTCGGCGGCGGGGCGCTGTGCGAGGCGATGTGTGTGTACGGGGCGCCGCGTGTGCTCACGACCAGTGGTGCGGCCGTCGGCGCGCTGCGTGCCGAGGGCGCACGGCGTGTCGCGGTCGTCCACCCCTATCAGGCGCCGGTCGACGCCTACCTCGCCGTGGGGCTCACCGCGCTGGGGCTCGGCTCCGTCGAGGACGTCTACACCGTGGCGGAGGAGCAGGTGGTGGACGCGGTTGTCGCGGGGGACAGGGGCGAGGCGGACGCCGTGTTCGTGGCCTGTACCGCGCTGCCCACCTACGACGTGCTGCCCCGCCTGCGCGAGCGCCTCGGCAAGCCGGTGGTCGGCGCCGTCCAGGCCACCGCGCGGGCGCTCCGGCTCAGCGTGCCGGCCGCCAGTCGGCGTTGACGGCGAACTGGGCCCCGTCGGGGTCGCACAGCACGGCTTCCGTCCCGTCGTCGGCGATCCGCAGGACGCTGCCGCCCCGGGCGCGCGCGGCCTCGGCGCACGCGGCCACGTCGGGCACCGAGAAGTGGACCTGCCAGCGCGGCCGGATCGAGGGGTCGGGCGCGGCCTCCACGGCCCCCGAGTGGATCCGGGCCACGACGTCGCCCCGGCTGCGCAGGACGACCTCCTCGTCCTCGTACCGCACGTCGCAGGAGTCCGGGGCGTCGGAGGCCCAGCCGAGCACCTCGCCGTAGAAGATCGCCGCGTCGAAGGCGTTGCGGGTGTAGAGCGCCACGAAGGCGGGCGCGACGCGGCGCCACTCCTCCCAGCCCGCGAGGAGCGCGCCCTCCCAGACGCCGAAGACCGCCCCGTCCCGGTCGGCGAGCAGCGCGGCGCGGCCCGGCGGGAAGGAGATCGGCCCGATCGCCGTGGTCCCGCCGCGCTCGTGGCTGCGCGCGACGGTCTCGTCGGCGCTGGCCGAGGCGAAGAACGGGGTCCAGGCGACGGACGTCTGCCCCATGCTGCTCGCCTCGGACACGCCCGCCACCGGCACCCCGCGCACGCTCGCGAACCGGTAGTTCTCGCCCATGTCCCCGGTGTGCCACTCCCAGTCGAGCACGGCGCTGTAGAAGTCCTCGGCGACCCGCAGGTCGTAGGTGGAGAGGCTGACCCAGCAGGGGGCGCCGAACACCGACCTGCTGGCCGGGATCTCGCTCACGGGTGTGTTCTCGCTGCTCATGTACGTACCGTTCCGAGGTCGAAGGAGGCCCCCACCCGTGCTCCGGCCACCGGCGCCCCGCGCGCGGCCACCCGGACCACATCCATTAGACACTGGCGGCTCGCTCTCCCGCCTCCGCTGGGGGTCATCCTTTCGGTCACCGTCCGCTCGCACAGTTGCCGTGCCGCGCGTCAGATGAGAGCAATCCGGATCCGGGTGGGAAACCCGCCGGAGGGTACGCGGAAGGTCATCGCAGAAGCGGGGCGGCCGAGTGGGCCGTGCCCGGTCCGGAGGGAAAGGAGAGCAGCAATGCCCCGAGGTTCCAGCCCGAAGCGTGAGCGCCAGTACGAGCACATCAAGGAGGGCGCGGAGAAGCGCGGCACCTCCGAGGGGCGCGCGAAGGAGATCGCGGCGCGCACCGTCAACAAGGAGCGGGCGCGTTCCGGCGAGTCGAAGCAGGCGAGCAAGGTCTCGACCCAGGACAAGAAGTCCGCGCCGCAGCGGGGCGGCGAGCGTTCCCACAGCGGGTCCCAGGGGCCGACGAAGGACCAGCTCTACGCGGAGGCGAAGAAGAAGAACATCGAGGGCCGCTCCTCGATGAACAAGGAGCAGCTGGCGAAGGCCGTCGGCCGCTGAGCCGTCGACGCCGGGCGTACAGGGGCCGGGCCCCGCGGAATCCGATCCGCGGGGCCCGGCCCCTGTCATGGGCGGCGCACCGTCACACGGTGGTGCCGAACCGCTCCCAGACGCGGTGCTTGGAGAGCAGTTCCTTCATCTGGGTGAGGACCGCCGGGCCGCTGTCACCGAGCACGATGCCCGGGTCGGCGGCCGGCAGGCCAGCGGCCTCGATGGTCTGCTCGGCGCCCGCCCAGCCACCGATGGCCTTGCCGTGGCGGTACGCCTCCTCAAGGAGGAGCCGCACGCGCGGGTCGAGCGTCGCGGTGGCGCTGTCGGCCTTGGCGTCGCGCGCCGGGATGGCGTCGGCGCCCGCGGCGGGCACGCCGACCACCAGGAGGGCGTCGAACTCGATGGAGCGGGCCGTGGCGAAGGTCCGCTGGACGGTGACGGGGTCGCCGTCCGGGTCGAGCTTGCCGCCCGCCGGGGCGATGACCAGCGGCACCATCCCGCCGTCGAGCAGCGTCTGACGGACCGTGCGCACACCCTCCAGGTCGCCCGTCCCGTCGGTCACGATGCCGATGAGCCGGCCGTCCGTCGGCCACGCCTGCCCGATCTGGGAGAGCGCGGGGCTCGGCTCCGGGTCCGTGAGCGGCACGGTCGGCTGGGGCGCGGGCAGGCCGAGCGAGGCGGCGACCTGCGCGCACAGCTCCGGGTCGATGTTGGCGAGGACCTGGAGGCCGCGCTCCTTGACCGCCTGCTCGTAGCACTTGCCCAGCTCGAACGAGTAGGCGTTGACGATGTGCTCGCGCTCGGGCGGCGTCATGCTCAGCCAGAACAGCCGCGCCTGGCTGAAGTGGTCGTCGTAGGAGGCGGGCGCCTCGCGGACCTTGCGGGACGCGGGCAGCTCGACGGGGACCTCGATGTCCGCGCCGTTCGCCGCGCCCGCCATGAACGGGCAGCCGCCGTCGAGCGAGTTCGGCTGGTAGGGCGCGACGCCCCGGTGCACGGCCGTCTGGTGCATGCCGTCGCGCAGCATGTCGTTGACGGGGGCGTGCGGCCGGTTGATCGGGAGCTGGTGGAAGTTGGGGCCGCCGAGCCGGCTGATCTGGGTGTCCAGGTAGGAGAAGAGGCGGCCCTGGAACAGCGGGTCGTCGGTGACGTCGATGCCGGGGACGAGGTGCCCGAGGTGGAAGGCGACCTGCTCGGTCTCGGCGAAGTAGTTCGACGGGTTGCGGTTGAGGGTGAGCAGCCCGATCGGCTGCACCGGGGCCAGCTCCTCCGGCACGATCTTCGTCGAGTCGAGCAGGTCGATGCCCATGAAGGTCTGCTCGGGGTTGTCGGGGAAGGTCTGGATGCCCAGCTCCCACTGCGGGTAGGCGCCCGCCTCGATCGCGTCGGCGAGGTCGCGGCGGTGGAAGTCGGGGTCGACGCCGCCCGCGATCTGCGCCTCCTCCCAGACGAGGGAGTGCACGCCGAGCTTCGGCTTCCAGTGGAACTTCACCAGCGTCGTCTCACCGGCCGCGTTCTCCAGGCGGAAGGTGTGGACGCCGAAGCCCTCCATCATCCGGTAGGAGCGCGGGATGCCGCGGTCGGACATGTTCCACAGCGTGTGGTGCGTGGCCTCGGTGTGCAGGGTGACGAAGTCCCAGAACGTGTCGTGGGCGCTCTGCGCCTGCGGGATCTCCCGGTCCGGGTGCGGCTTGCCCGCGTGGATGACGTCCGGGAACTTGATGGCGTCCTGGATGAAGAAGACCGGGATGTTGTTGCCGACGAGGTCGAAGGTGCCCTCGGAGGTGTAGAACTTCGTCGCGAAGCCGCGGGTGTCGCGGACCGTGTCCGCCGAGCCGCGCGAGCCGAGCACGGTGGAGAACCGCACGAAGACGTCGGTCTCGACGTCCTTGCCGAGGAACGCCGCCTTGGTGACGCTCGCCGCGTTGCCGTAGCCCTTGAACACGCCGTGGGCGGCGGCGCCGCGCGCGTGGACGACGCGCTCCGGGATCCGCTCGTGGTCGAAGTGGGTGATCTTCTCCCGGAAGTGGTGGTCCTGGAGCAGGACCGGCCCGCGCGGGCCCGCCTTCAGCGAGTGGTCCGTGTCGTAGAGGCGGTCGCCCTGGGCGGTGGTGAGGTATTCACCCTGCTGGGCGGCGGCGTCCTGGCTGTCGCGCGAGGGGGCGCCGGTGGGGCTGGTCGGCCGGGGTCCGCTCTGGTCCGGCTTGGGCGGCAGGGGGCCGCGGGGCTCGGTCGGCTCGGCGAGCGTCGGCGACTCGACGTTGGGCTTGCCGGGGACGCCGTCCTCGGGGCCCTCGGGGGCCATCGCGCCGGTCACCGTCTCCTTCACCTTCTCCGCCGCGTCCCGGAACGGGTGGCCGTCGTCCATCTGGGTCTCTCCTTCGATTGCGCCGCGCGTGCTGATGCGGGGCCGGACTGCGTGGGCGAACGGAACAGGAGTACCCGAATCCGCACAGATACCACGCGGCTGTTCAGTTGGCTTTGGACCGGGTGTCCCGGCGGCGGTGCGTCGCGGCGACCGCCCCGAGCACCACGCCGACCGCGAGGACGATCAGGCCGCGGATCCAGACCTCGCCCTCGACCTGGGTGGCGAGGACCACGCAGGAGGCCGCGCCGAGCACGGGGATCACCGTCCACGCGCGGAAGTGGGGCGGTGTCGAGGTGTCGCGCCGCAGGACGAGCACGGCCGTGTTGACGAGGAAGAACACCACGAGCAGCAGCAGGACGAGGGTGGAGGCGAGGGTCTCCACGTCGCCGGTGAGGGCGAGGAGGAAGGACAGCAGGGTCGTCACGGCGATCGCGACCCACGGGGTGCCGCGGCCGGGCAGCACATGGGTGAGGACCCGCGGCAGCAGACCGTCCCGCGCCATGCCGAAGGCGAGCCGCGAACTCATGATCCCGGTGAGCAGCGCCCCGTTGGCGACGGCGACCAGCGCGATCGCGCTGAACAGCTTCGGCGGCACCCCGCCCGCCTCCTTCACCACTTCGAGCAGCGGCCCGCTGGAGTGGGCGAGGGTGTCGGTGGGGACGGCGGCCGAGGCGACGATCCCGACGAGGGCGTAGACGGCGCCCGCCGTGATCAGCGCGCCGAACAGGGCGCGCGGGTAGGAGCGGCGCGGGTCGCGGGTCTCCTCGGCGACGTTGACGGAGGTCTCGAAGCCGACGAAGGAGTAGTAGGCGAGCACGGTCCCGCTGAGGACCCCGGCGGCGGCGCCGGTCTCGGAGGTGCCGAGGTGCACGAGCCGCCCCGCGTCACCGTCGCCGCGCACGAAGAGCACCACGCCGAGCGCGACCACGATGAGGAGCCCGCCCACCTCGATGACGGTCGCGGCGACGTTGGCGCGGGTGGACTCGCTGATCCCGCGCGCGTTGAGCAGGGCGAGCGCGCACAGGAAGACGGCGGCGACGAGGACGACGGGCAGGCTGACGAAGGCCGTCAGATAGTCACCGGCGAAGCCGCGGGCCAGCGCGGCCACCGAGACGATCCCGGCGGCCAGCATGCAGAACCCGGCGAGGAACCCGGCGAAGGGCCCGTAGGCGAGCGTCGTGTAGTGGGAGGCGCCTCCGGCCCTCGGGTACTTGGTGGCGAGTTCGGCGTAGGAGGCCGCAGTGAGCAGCGACAGCAGCAGCGCGCAGACCAGCGGCACCCACACGGCGCCGCCGGACTTCGCGGCGACCTGCCCGACGAGCACGTAGACGCCCGCCCCGAGCACGTCGCCGAGGATGAAGAAGTAGAGCAGCGACGTCGTCAGCCTCTTCTTCAGTCCGCCGCCCTGTCTCGCGCCCGCGTCCGTGGACGCGCCGGCCGGGGCCGTCACCGCTGGGCCTTGTCGCGTACGTTCATGATGATCACCCTGCGTCAGGTTCCCGCGGGCGGCCACACGAAACGATCACTGCCCGTGTGCGGTTTCGGCGCGGAACGGGGTAAAGGAGCCGCATGCACACTCACAGCCAAATCGTTCTGGCCGCCGAGGGCGGGGGCTCGCTCGTCTTCATCGTCGTCGGCCTCGTCGTGGTCCTCGGCCTGCTCGCCATGTTCATCACGGGACGCCGCCGCGCGGCCCGGCGCACACAGCCCAGCAGGCCCGCGCCGGGGACACCGGCCGAGGGCGCGGAGGCGCAGCGCGGCACCACCTGGCAGACCCCCGGGGACGACCCCGACCAGGGCCACCCTCACCGGTGACGGGGGAGGGGGCGGCCGCGGACCAGACGGTCGATGGCCGACCCCATGGCCTCCAGGGTGAGGACGAGGTCCGCCTTGCCGGTGCTGATCGCCGACTTGGGCATGCCGCGGAACTCCGCGGTCTCCGGGTCCTGCACGAGGACCGTCCCGCCGCGCGCCTTGACGGCCTCGACGCCCCGCGCGCCGTCACTGTCCGAACCGGTGAGCACGCAGCCGACGACCGGCCCGAACGCCTCGGCCGCCGACTCGAAGAGGGGGTCGGCGGCGGGGCGCGCGAAGTTGACCCGGTCCTCGCGGGTGAGGACCAGCGTCCTGTCGTCGCGCACGCACAGATGCCGGTCGGGCGGGGCGATGTACACGGTCGCGGGACGGGGGCGCTCCCCGTCCTCGGCGAGCTTGACCTTCAGACAGGTGGCGCGGGACAGGATGGCCACGATGCTCGTCTCGCGGGACCGGTTGAGGTGCTGGGCGACCAGGACCGGCACCGGAAGGGTGGCGTCGAGGCCGCGCAGGAGTGCGGTGAGGCCCTGGACACCGCCGGCCGACGACGCGATCAGGACCGCCGCGCACGGGTCCCCGGTCTTCTCTGACGCGCCTGTCTGCACCTTTGCAGACTAACGCGCCCCGGTGCCGTCGGTGAGCGCCGGAACCGGACCGGTGTGGCGCCTCCTCGGCCGGGCGACAAGGCCGTCGTCGACCGTCCGGCAGGGGTGACCGAACCGCTCGGATAGCATGATCGGCCGCACAGGCTACGCCAAGCCACCTCTCACCAGACGGCCAGACACGTGAACACGAAGACCCCGCGAATACCTTCGCGTCCGAAAGAGACACCCTCGCCGTCCAGGTGGCACCGGCCGCGGGTCCTGCTGTGGAGCGCGGCGGGCGCGGTGACCATCGCCTTCCTCGTCGCCCTGGAGATCGCCGCCCGCCGCTACGGCATGACGGGCCCGCTCACCCACCAGGCCCGCGAAGTGATCTTCGCCCCCCAGTCGGGGCCGCTGCTGTACGCCGGTATGGCGCTGATGCTGGTGGTGCTCACCTGGCGGCAGCGGTTCATCGCCGTCGGCGCGGCCGTCGGCATCGACCTGGTCTTCCTCCTCGTACGGTGGCTGGCGGGCGCCAGCCTGGAGTTCGGCAACGGCGCGCTGTGGGTGATCCTCGGCTGCGCCGTCATCGCCGTCACCCGCCGCACGGGCCCGGAACGCACCCTGCTCCTCAAGGGCGTCGGCCTCGGCCTGCTCCTCATCGCCGGGCACAAGACCGGCGACACCTGGCTGCTGATCACGTCGAAGGAGCGCCCGACGGTCCTCGACCCGTACGTGGCCACCGCCGACCACGCCCTCGGCAATCCGTCCTGGCTCGTCGGGCAGTTCGTCGACGCCACGGGCCCCGTCGGGTCGGTCGCCCTGCACCTGGTCTACGGACAGCTCCCGCTCGCGGCGGCGCTCATCGCCCTGTACCAACTGCGCAACGTGGCGGTCGAGCGCCGCTTCCCGGGCCACCACCTCGTCCGTACGTTCCTGGTCATCGGCCTGCTCGGCCCCGCCGTCTACATGCTCTTCCCCGTGGTCGGCCCGGTCTTCGCCTACGGTGCCGAAGGCGGGCGGTGGGCCGTCGCCGACCTGTGGCCGGGCACGGTGACGACGATCGCCGCCCCGCACCCGATCCCGTTCGACACGGTCACCCCGCGCAACTGCATGCCCAGCCTGCACACCGCCTGGGCCGTCACCCTCTTCATCCACTCCCGCCAGGGCTCCCGCCGGCTGCGGTACGCCGGCACGTTCTGGCTGGTCGCCACGCTCACCGCCACCCTCGGCTTCGGCTACCACTACGGCGCGGACCTCGTCGCCGGCGTCGTCTTCGCCCTCACCATCGAGGCGGCGATGCGGGCCTTCGAACGCGGCTGGGACGCCGGCGCCGTCCGCCTGGTCTGCCACGGCACACTCGTCTTCGCGCTGCTCCTGGCCGCGTACCGCTATCTGCCGCTGCGGATGGCCGAGCACCGCTGGATCTTCGGCCCGCTGCTCCTGCTCGCGATGGGCTCCGTGATCTACGGCTACGTCCGGACGACCAGGCGGTGGCAGCCGAAGACCGCCCCCGCCCCGCTCCCGGAACCGCAGCTCGCCCAGGCGTGACGGCTGACGGCCGCCGTCAGTCCTGGCCGGGCAGGGCGAAACCCAGTTCCTTCGCGGCGAGCGCGGGCGTGGGCTGCGCCCAGCGCTCCACCGCCTCCTGGGTCAAGGTGTGCGACAGGGAGCGCAGCTCGGCGCGATCCAGGTAGAGCGTGCCGTTCAGATGGTCGGTCTCGTGCTGGACGATCCGGGCCGGCCAGCCGGTGACCTCCTCGTCCACCGCGCGCCCCCGCTCGTCGAGGGCGCGCAGCCGCACGCGCTCGTGCCGGGCGGCCACGGCCTGGTAGCCCGGCACGCTCAAACACCCCTCGTAGAATGCGACCTGGCGTCCGCCCGCGTCCTCGTACACCGGATTGACCAGCACCCGGAACGGCTGCGGGGTGCGGCCGCGCGCCTCGCGCACCTCGTCCGGCACGGTCGCCGCGTCCTCGATCACCGCGATCCGCAGCGGCAGGCCGATCTGCGGCGCGGCGAGCCCGACGCCGGGCGCGGCGTGCATGGTGCGCCGCATCGCCTCGACCAGGCGGTCGAGGAGGGCGTCGGGGAGCTGGCCGTCGTACGGCTCGGCGGGGCGGCGCAGGACGGGGTCGCCCGCGAAGACGATCGGCAGCGGGGCCTCGTCGGCGAGCAGGGCCTCGACGTGGTCGGTCAGTGACGTGGACGGCATCGCGCCAGCATGCCAACAGCGGGCGTCGCCCGGCAACGCGGGCCCGCCGCCGGACGCGTACGGGTGTGTTGCGCACGTGTGAACACGTTGCGGCCTCATGAACACTGCGTGTGCCCGGGAATGTCGGCCCTGACCTGGGGGTTTCATGGCTCGGTACAGCGAGGCCGAGGATATGGGAGAAGGGTCCGGATGACCGAGACGCAGACCTACGACGGGCCGGGTACGGCGGACAGCGCGCCGCACCCGCTCGACAATCCGGCGTACGCGTCGCTCACCGGACCGCACGCCCGCTTCGCCGAGCGGCGCGGCCGGGTGCTGCGCTACCCCCTCGACGTCTCGCCGTGGCTGGCGCTGCCCGACGACCCGGGCCCCGGGGACTGGGCGGACCTCGCCGCGTTCGCCGGACCCGGCGCGGAGGTGCCGCTGCCCGGCACCACCCGTGACCTGCCGGACCGCTGGGAGCTGACGCAGGACATCCCCGGCGTGCAGCTCGTCGACGTGGCGGTGGACGCGGCGCACGACCCCGAGGCGGTCCGGCTGACCCCGGCCGACGTGCCGGAGATGCTCGACCTGGTCGCCCGCACCCGGCCGGGACCGTTCCTGCCGCGCACCATCGAGCTGGGCACCTACCTCGGCATCCGGCGCGACGGCGTCCTCGTGGCGATGGCGGGGGAGCGGCTGCACCCGCCGGGCTGGACCGAGATCAGCGCCGTCTGCACCGACGCGGGCCAGCGCGGCCAGGGGCTCGCCGGGCGGCTCGTGCGGGCCGTCGCCGCCGGGATCAGGGAGCGCGGCGAGACCCCGTTCCTGCACACCGGCGAGGGCAACACGACGGCGATCCGCCTCTACGAGTCCCTCGGCTTCGCGCTGCGCCGCAGGACCCGCTTCCGCGCGGCGCGCGTGCCCCGGCTCGTGAGCCAGGGCTGAGAGTTCAGTCCTCGCGCGACGCCTCGTTGTAGCGCGTGAGGTACGCCGCGAACCGGGTCAGGTCCTCCTCCGACCAGTCCGCGAGCCGTTCGCCGAACATCTTCCGGCGGCTGACCGTCACCTGTTCCAGGATCTCCGCGCCCGCGGGGGTCGGGAGCAGGACCTGGACGCGGTGGTCGTCCGGGTCGACGCGGCGCATGACGAGCCCGGCCCGCTCCAGGGCCGCGACCTGCCGGCTGACGGTGGACTTGTCGAGCGCGTAGTGCGCGGCGAGGTCGGTGGCGCGGCAGCCGCCCCGCTCGTCGAGATGGCTGAGCAGCGTGAACGAGACGAGGGACAGCTCGGGGTGCATCCGGGCCGCCGTCGCGCGGGCGCGGCGGGCGAAGGACGTCAGCTCCCGCTGGATGGTCTCCACGGCCGACGCGCGGTCGGCTCCACGGTCGGGGTCTGCCACGTGCGGTTCCTTTCAGACGCTCACGGCGCGGGGCGCTGGTTGCACTCTACAACCCAGACGGGTTCCGGCCCGGACGGCGGGCGCGGCGGTGCCCCGCGCACTAGCCTCCGGAGCATGAGTCACATCAGCGAGACGTCCGAAGCGCCCACCCGGTACACCGTCGTGCTCAAGCCGAGGGTCGCCGACGAAGAGGGCCGCCCCGACCACGGCAACCCGCTGCGGACCGTGCCGGTGACCGCCACGGGCGAGGAGGGCGCGTCCGGCTACCCGCGGTACGCGGGCGAGGGCGTCCAGGCCGACATCGACCCGCGCACCCGCACGGTCGAGGCGGTGACCGTCGACGGCGAGGAGCTGCCGATCGGATGGGTGGCGGAGGTCGCGGACGCGTAGGCGGCCGCAGGGCAGGGCAGGGCAGGGCAGGGCAGGCCCGGGTAAGGGTCGCCTTCCGTGGCGCAGCTCTCTCATGCAACTTGTTGCAAAAGAAGCGCGGTGTCGTCTACAACAGTGACGACGTTCGCCGCGCTCGGAGGGCCCCATGACCCGTTACCCGCACCTGCTCGCCCCGCTCGACCTGGGCTTCACCACCCTGCCCAACCGCGTCCTGATGGGCTCGATGCACGTGGGTCTGGAGGAGGCGGAGAACGGCTTCGCCCGCATGGCCGAGTTCTACGCGACCCGCGCCCGCGGCGGCGTCGGCCTCATGGTCACCGGCGGCATCGCCCCGAACGAGGCCGGACGCCCCTACGACGGCGGCGCCAAGCTCACCACCGAGGCGGAGGCCGAGCAGCACCGCGAGGTCACCGACGCCGTGCACGCGGCGGGCGGCAGGATCGCGATGCAGATCCTGCACTTCGGCCGCTACGCCTACCACGAGAACCTCGTCGCGCCGAGCCCGCTCCAGGCGCCCATCAGCCCGTTCGTCCCGCACGAGCTGACCGACGCCGAGGTCGAGCAGACCATCGAGGACTTCGCGCGCGCCGCCGAACTGGCCAAGGCGGCCGGGTACGACGGCGTCGAGGTGATGGGCTCCGAGGGCTACCTCATCAACGAGTTCATCGCCGCCCCCACCAACCGGCGCACCGACCGCTGGGGCGGCTCCTACGAGAACCGCATCCGCTTCCCCGTCGAGATCGTGCGCCGCGTCCGCGAGCGCGTCGGCACCGACTTCATCGTCATCTACCGGCTCTCCATGCTGGACCTGGTGCCCGGCGGCTCGACCCTGGAGGAGGTCGTGCACCTCGCCAAGGCGATTGAGGCGGCGGGCGCGACGATCATCAACACCGGCATCGGCTGGCACGAGGCCCGCATCCCCACCATCGCCACGTCGGTGCCGCGCGGCGCCTACACCTGGGTCACCAAGAAGGTCATGGGCGAGGTCTCCGTGCCCCTCGTCACCACCAACCGCATCAACACCCCCGAGCTGGCCGAGGAGCTGCTGGCCGACGGCGCCGCCGACATGGTCTCGCTCGCGCGGCCGATGCTCGCCGACCCGGACTTCGTGAACAAGGCCGCCGCCGGGCACCCCGAGCGGATCAACACCTGCATCGGCTGCAACCAGGCCTGCCTCGACCACACGTTCAGCGGCAAGATCACCTCCTGCCTCGTCAACCCGCGCGCCTGCCACGAGACCGAGCTGGTCCTCTCGCCGACCCGGCTGCGCAAGCGCGTCGCCGTCGTCGGCGCGGGCCCGGCCGGTCTCGCCTGCGCCACCACCGCCGCCGAACGCGGCCACGACGTCACCCTCTACGACGGCGCCGCCGAGATCGGCGGCCAGCTGAACGTCGCCCGCCGCGTCCCCGGCAAGGAGGAGTTCGACGAGACGCTCCGCTACTTCCGCACACAGCTCGCCCTGCACGGCGTACGGGTCGAGCTGGGCACCCGCGTGAGCGCCGCCGACCTGGACGGATACGACGAGGTCGTCGTCGCCACCGGGGTCGGGCCGCGCACCCCGGCCATCGACGGCATCGACCACCCGAGCGTCGTCGGCTACCTCGACGTGCTGCGCGACGGCGCGCCCGTCGGCGACCGCGTGGCGATCATCGGGGCGGGCGGCATCGGCTTCGACGTCGCCGAGTACCTCACCGACGGCGGCGAGAAGGCGAGCCAGGACCCGGCCACGTACTTCCGGCTCTGGGGCGTCGACATGGACTACGCCGACCGAGGCGGCCTCACCCGCCCCGAGCGGCCCGCGCCGCCGCGCCAGGTCCACCTCGTCCAGCGCAAGACCTCCAAGGTCGGCGCGGGCCTCGGCAAGACCACCGGCTGGATCCACCGCACCGAGCTGCGCCACCGGGGCGTCACCATGATCGCGGGCGCCACGTACGACCGGATCGACGACGCGGGCCTGCACCTCACGCTCGACGGCGAGCCCACGCTGATCCCCGTCGACACGGTGGTCCTGTGCGCGGGTCAGGAGCCGGAGCGCTCCCTCTACGACGACCTCGTCGCGGCGGGCCGCACCCCGCACCTGATCGGCGGCGCCGACGTCGCCGCCGAACTGGACGCGAAGCGCGCCATCAAGCAGGGCACCGAGATCGCCGCGGCCCTCTGAACCGGGTGGTCACGTGGCCGGGCCCGCCGGCCGCGTGACCATCCTCCTGCCACTACGCTTCCTTCATGTCACTGCCGCACGCGATCCTCACGGCCCTCCTGGAGAAGCCGTCGTCGGGGCTCGAACTGACCCGTCGCTTCGACAAGTCGTTCGGCTACTTCTGGTCGGCCACGCACCAGCAGATCTACCGTGAGCTGGGCAGACTGGAACGCGACGGTCTCATCCGCGTCCTGCCCGCGCCGCTCCCCGCGCGCGGACAGAAGAAGGAGTACGAGGTCCTGCCCGGCGGCCGCGCCGAACTCGCCCGCTGGACGGCCACGCCGCAGGACCCCAAGGCCATGCGGGACCCGCTCCTGCTGCGGCTGCGCTCCGCCGCGGTCGTCGGCACGGCCGGGATCGAGGCCGAACTGCGGCGCCACCTCGACCTGCACCAGCGGCAGTTGGCGACGTACCGGGAGATCGAGAAGCGGGACTTCCCGCCCGGGAAGGACACGATGCCGGACCGGCTCCAGCACGCGGTCCTGCGCGCCGGGATCGACCTGGAGACGTTCTGGGTGGAGTGGCTGGAGCGGACGCTCGCCGATCTCCGGCCCTGAGCGGTCCGGACCGCTACAGCGTCGGACGGGTCGGGTCCCAGTCGGCCGGGAGCGCGGCCGGCCGCACCACCTGCTCCGCGGGGCGCGTGAACTCCCCGCGCGACGCGGAGTCCGTGACCGCCGCCATCGTCCGCAGGACATGCAGCGCGAGCGCCCCTGAGGCCCGGGGCAGGGCCCCGGAGCGGAGCGCCCGCGCCATGTCGACGACGCCGAGACCGCGCCCGTCGGTGCGGCCGGTCACGGGCAGTTCGGCCCAGTCGGACGCCTCGTTGCGGCGCACCCGCAGCGGCCCGCCGAACGTGTTGGGGTCCGGCACCGACAGGGTGCCCTCCGTGCCGACTATCTCGAAGTGGATGTGCGGATGCGCCGAGTCCCAGCTGAACACGGACGTCGCGGTCGGCCCGGAGGCGAAGTCGAGCAGCGCCGAGACATGGGTGGGCACGGCGACGGGGAACGCCGGCCCGGCGGTCGGCCCCGACCCGGCCGAGCGGATGTCGCGGGCCCGGCGCACCGACGCCGCGACCCGCTCCACGCCGCCGAACAGCGCGACCAGGGCCGTCAGGTAGTACGGGCCGAGGTCGAACAGCGGCCCGGCTCCCGGCTGGTAGAAGAACGCCGGGTCCGGGTGCCAGCGCTCGGGCCCAGGCTGCGCAGCGCCGTCGACGCGGCGACCGGCGCGCCGATCCGCCCGGCGGCGACCGCCCGCAGCGCCGACTGAAGGCCCGCCCCGAGGAACGTGTCGGGCGCGCTGCCCACCAGCAGCCCCCGCTCCGACGCCTCCGCGAGCAGCTTCTCGCCCTCGGCCGGGAGCAGCGCGAGCGGCTTCTCGCCGTACACGTGCTTGCCCGCGCCCAGCGCCGCCCGAGCCACCTCGACATGCGCGGCCGGAACGGTCAGGTTGACGACGATCTCCACCTCGGGCACGGCGAGGACGGTGTCCACGTCCCCGGCGAGCGGAACGCCGTGGGTCCGCGCGGCGGCCTCGGCGCGGCGCACGTCGAGATCGGCGACGGCGAGGACCCGTACGTCCGGGAAGCCGGACAGGGCGCCGAGGTACTGCTTGCTGATCACGCCCGCCCCGACGACGGCGACCCCCACCGGACCTGCACCCACGCTGCCCCCACGGATGTTCGCGGACGATCACTCGGCTCCGGGGACGGTAAGCCGGGGCGGCCCGCGCCCACAAGAGGGCGCCCGGCAGCGGCGGGAGGGCTACCGGCCGCGCAGGTAGAGGGCCCCGGCCGCCGCGGCGGTGACCAGCAGCGCGCCGCCGACCGCGTACCGGTAGGGCAGGGGGTCCCTGAGGGAGCCACCGAGCCCGCCCCGGACGCCACCGACGGGGCGCGGCGTCGCGAACGCGGAGGGCGTGGCGGCGGCCGGGGCCGAGGGCGCGGCCGAGGGCGCGGTGGACGACGCGGGGGAGGAGGGCGTGGTGGCGGCCGGGGCCGCCGTGACGGTCACCGGGACCGGGCCCTGGGTCGTCCCGTCGGGGCAGACGATCACCACCTGGTACGTCCCCGGGGCGAGGCCGCGCCAGACCGCCTTGCCCGCGCGGAGCGGCGCCCGGCGGCCCCGGGCGGCGTCGGCCTGGCCCGAGGACAGGAGCACGGCGGTGCCGTCGCGCGGGCAGGCGTCCGTGGCGGCCGTCACCGCCCGACCCTCGGCGGTGACGTCGACCCCGTCCGCGAGGGCGGGGGCGGCAGCGGCGAGCGTCCAGGACAGCGCGGCCGGCGCCGCGACGGCGAGGACGCGGCGGACGAGAAGGGAGGCGGTGCGCATGAGGCCCAGCCAACCGCGCGGACGCGGGCCGACGCATGCGCACCGCCGCCGGGCAGGTGACGGGCTCCGCCGTCCGGCCCCGCCCGCGCGGTCACCGGCCGGTCGTCACCGTCCGCTCCGGCGAGAAGGCGCCCCATGTGCCGTCCGGCAACTGGGCGCGGAGCTTCACCCGGTGCCGGGTGCCCGCCTCCTTGCCGATGTAGAAGCTGTACGCGGACCCGTCCCGGGGCGCGCTCTCGCCCCACATCACGGTCGTCGCCTGCTCCCCGTCGAGGTACACCTGGTACGCGGGGACCTCGCCGCCGGTCTCGGGCGGCGTCCACCTCAGGTCGATGTAGTACGCGCCGTCCGCCCGTCGCGTCGCGGCACGGAAGTCGCCCGGCGCGGTCCCCGGCCCCTCGTCCTTGCCCCGCGCCGTGGTCAGCGGCACCGCGTCGCTCGCGGGGGAGACGTTGTCGGCGGCGTCCCGCGCCCGGACGCTGAACCGGTAGTCGGTGCCGGGCCGCAACCCCGTGAGCAGGGCCCGCGTCCGGGTCCCGTCGACGCTGTGGATCTTCGTCGTGCCCTGGTAGACGTCGTACGAGACGACGCCCTTGTCATCGGCCGCCTTCCGCCACGTCAGGGTGACCGCCCGGGCGCCGTCCACGTGCCCGCGCAAGCCCTCGGGCCGCCCGGGCGCCGAGCGGTCCGCCGCGACGGCGGCCGGGGTCCGCACGCTGACGCGGCGGCTCGCCGGGCCGAGGGAGCCGTCCTTTCCGCGCGCCCGGACCGTGAACTCGTAGCGCGTCCTGGCGCGCAGCCCGGTGACGTCCACCATGTGCTGCTCGGCGGTCAGCTCCTTGACCCGCACCGAGCCCCGGTACACCTCGTACCCGGTGACGTCCGTGGTGGACGCGGGCCGGTTCCACATGACGTGCACGGAGGTGGCGCTGCCCGCCTGCGCCGTGACGCCGGCCGGCGCGGTCAGGGCGGGCCCGCCGGCCTCGGCGTCGTCGCCCGAGAACGGCCCGCAGCCGGTCAGGGCCGCCGCCAGCGCGGCGGCCCAGACCGCCTGGGGGAGCAGGGTGCGTGGGGGGACGCGTCGCACGGGCATGCCTTCCACTCGGGACCGCATTGGTACAGACCTGTACGGAACCTGTATGGCACGAGTGACGCGCCCCCATCAAGAGGCAGGGGTCCACCTCTTGCCGTGCTCACTGCTTGCGATACGTGTACGCCTCCTGCGCCGACGCCACCACCGCCTCCAGGTCCGCCCCCGCCGACGCGGAGACCACGGCGGCGACCGCGCCCTCCACGAACGGGGCGTCCACGAGCCGGGTGTTCTCGGGGAGTTCGTCGCCCTCGGCGAGCAGCGCCTTCACGGTGAGCACCGCGCTGCCCAGGTCGACGAGGACCGCGACGCCCGAGCCGCGGTCGACCTGGGCAGCGGCCGCCGAGATCCGCTCCGCGCTCGTCCCGAGACCGCCGTCCTCCGTGCCGCCCGCCGGGGCCACGGGCGCCGTGGCGCCGCCCCCGGCGAGCCCTGCCGCCAGGCGCGCCACGGACTCCGCGACCTCCCGGCTGTGCGACACGAGCACGACGCCGACGGGCTGGTCCGGGGCGCTCACGCGGCGGCCTCCGCGGTCTCGGCCAGCGCGCCGATCAGCAGCGCCGACGACGTGGCCCCCGGGTCCTGGTGGCCGATGCTGCGCTCGCCCAGGTAACTCGCCCGGCCCTTGCGGGCCTGGAGCGGCGTCGTCGCCTCCGCGCCCTGCTCGGCGGCGGTCCGCGCCGCGCCGAAGTCGCCGCCGTTCAGCGCGTCCACCGCCGGGACCAGCGCGTCCAGCATCGTCTTGTCGCCGGGCGCGGCCCCGCCGAGCGCCGCCACGGCGTCCACCCCGGCGCGCAACGCCTGCGCGAACTCGGCCTCGCTGACCTCAGCCGCGTCGCCGAGCGCCTTGCCGGTGCGGCGCAGCAGGGTTCCGTACAGCGGTCCGGACGCACCGCCCACCGTCGAGATCAACTGCCGCCCGGCGAGGGCCAGTACGGCGCCGGGCGTGTCCGGCGCGTCCTTGTCGAGGGCGGTCCGCACGGCGGTGAAGCCGCGCTGAAGGTTGCTGCCGTGGTCGGCGTCGCCGATGGGGGAGTCGAGGTCGGTGAGGCGGGCGGCCTCGCGGTCCACGGCGGCGGCGGCCGCCGCCATCCAGCGCCGGAAGAAGTCGGCGTCGAGCACAGGGTCTCCTTGCGTGAGAGGTACGGGAAGCGGGGCGGGGCCGGTCACATGCCCCAGCGCAGGCCCGCCGTGCTGACCGGCGCGTCCCACAGGCGCAGCAGCTCCTCGTCGGCCTGGCAGAGCGTGACGGAGGCGCCGGCCATGTCGAGGGAGGTGACGTAGTTGCCGACGAGGGTGCGGGCGACGGGCACCCCGCGCTCGGCGAGCACCCGCTGCACCTCGGCGTTGAACCCGTACAGCTCCAACAGGGGCGTCGCGCCCATGCCGTTGACGAGCGCGAGCACTGGGCTCGTCGGGTTCAAGTCCTCCAGAATCGCGTCGACGGCGAAGTCCGCGATCTCCCCGGACGTCATCATGGGGCGCCGCTCGCGGCCCGGCTCGCCGTGGATGCCGATGCCCAGCTCCAGTTCGCCGGGCGGCAGGTCGAACGTCGGCGAGCCCTTCGCCGGGGTCGTGCACGCGCTGAGTGCCACGCCGAAGCTCCGCGAACTCTCGTTGACCTGCCGGGCCAGCGCCTCGACCCGCTCCAGGGGCTGGCCCTCCTCGGCGGCGGCGCCCGCGATCTTCTCCACGAACAGGGTCGCGCCGGTGCCGCGCCGCCCGGCGGTGTAGAGGCTGTCGACCACGGCGATGTCGTCGTTGACGAGCACCTTGGCGACCTGGATGCCCTCGTCCTCGGCGAGTTCGGCCGCCATGTCGAAGTTGAGCACGTCGCCGGTGTAGTTCTTCACGATGAACAGGACGCCCGCGCCGCTGTCCACGGCCGCCGCCGCCCGCACCATCTGGTCCGGCACCGGCGACGTGAACACCTCACCGGGACAGGCCGCGGAGAGCATCCCGGGCCCCACGAACCCGCCGTGCAACGGCTCGTGCCCCGAGCCGCCGCCCGACACCAGCGCCACCTTCCCGGCGACCGGCGCGTCCCTGCGCACGATGACCCGGTTGTCGACGTCCACGGTCAGCTCCGGGTGGGCCGCAGCCATCCCGCGCAGCGCGTCGGCGACGACGGACTCGGCCACATTGATCAACATTTTCACGGGTGCCTCCGGGTGACGTGGGCAAGGCTTGGCACGCGCGGAGCGGCTCCCGCGTGCTGGTCCGACGCCAGTATCGACCGTCTGTTCAGTCCCGGGCCAGGACCACCACCGCGTTGTGCCCGCCGAAGCCGAAGGAGTTGCTGACCGCGTACGGGGAGGAGACGGGGCGCGGGGTGCCGGTGACGGCGTCGATGGGGCACGCCGGGTCCAGGTCGCTCAAGCCCGCTGTTGGCGGGACGAGTTCGGCCTGCAGGGCCAGGGCCGTCAGCGCGGCCTCGATCGCTCCGGCCGCGCCCAGGGTGTGGCCGAGCGTTCCCTTCGCGGAGGTGACCGGCGGGTGGTGGGGGAAGACGCGGGAGAGGACCGCCGCCTCCACCGCGTCGCCGCGCGGCGTGGACGTGCCGTGCGCGTTGACGTGGCCGATCTCGGCCGGGGCGAGCCCGGCCTCGGCGAGCGCCGCGCGCAGGGCCCGCTCCGCGTGGCGGCCCTCGGGGTGCGGGGCCACCAGGTGGTGGGCGTCGCTCGTCGCCCCGTACCCGAGGAGACGGGCGAAACGCGGCGCGGAGCGGGCCGCCGCGTGCTCGGGGCGCTCCAGGACCAGCGCGCCCGCGCCCTCGGCGATGACGAAGCCGTCGCGGGCCTTGTCGAAGGGGCGCGAGCCCGTGTCGGACAAGGCCCGGAGCTGCGAGAAGCCGGTGACCATGAGCGGGGTGACGGCCGCGTCCGCGCCGCAGACCACGGCGATGTCGCACCGGCCGGAGGCGAGCAGATCGCGGGCCGTGCCGAGCGCGGTGGCGCCGGACGCGCACGCGGTCGCCACGTTCAGGGCCGGGCCGGTCACACCGAAGTGCTGGGTGAGGGAGCCGCACACCATGTTGGCCAGATAGCCGGTCAGGAAGTACGGGGAGACGCTGCGCGGCCCGTCGGCGGCGAGCCGTCCGGCGGCGGTCCGCAGACTGCCCGCCCCGCCGGCGGAGCAGCCGGTGACGACGGCGACGCGGTCCCCTTCCCACTCCGCCGGGTCCAGCTTGGCCGCGTCGAGCGCCTCCGCGACGGCCGCGAGGCCCATGCGCGCGCAGGGGTCGAGGTGCGCCGCGCCGGGCACCCGGGGGCGCAGGGCGGCCACGTCCGCCACCCGGCAGCTCAGCGAGGTCGGGAGGTCCCGCAGCTCCGGGTCGGGCGCGGCGGTGGCGCGGCCCGCGCGGACCGCCGCCCAGGTGCGCGCCGCGTCCGGCCCGGCCGCGGTGACCAGGCCGACGCCGGTCACCACGGCGGAGACGTCCCGCGTCATGCGGCGCGGTGCGCGTCGACGCGGGCCGCGAACTCCGCGAAGGTGAGTTCCCGCAGCGTGTCCTCGGAGACGACGACGCCCAGTTCGTCCTTGAGCGTGATCGCCATCTCGACGACCATCAGCGAGTCGACCAGCAGGTCCGTCATCCGGGCGGCCGGGCGGACGGCGGCCGGATCGACGTCGAACCGGTCAATAAGCAGACCGGTGATCAGTTCCGTGGTCGCGGGTGAGGCGGAGGTACTCATGGCGGGCCCTTCCTGAACGGCGTGAACGGCGCGAGCGGCACCCGCGACGCGGGCGCAAGGGAGTAAGACCACCGCAATGGCATCTTTAGGCTTGCGGTCCCCCATGTTCAGCAGAAAGTGGGATCTCGTGACCGAAGCGAACGCGGAGCCGCGCAGCCCGCTGGACGAGACCGCCACCGATCTGCTCGACGGCCTCTTCGGCTGGCTGGCCGACGCCTGGTTCCGCACGGAGGTGACGGGCCTCGCGCATGTGCCACGGAGCGGGCCCGCGCTGCTCGTCGCCAACCACTCGGGCGCCCTGGGCCTCGACGCGTTCGTCCTGCACAAGCTGCTGCACCGGGCCCTCGGACGGCCGGTGCACGTCTACGCCTCCGCGCTCGTCTTCCGGTGGCCGCCGCTCGCCGCGTACGCGCGTCGGCACGAGGTGTTCTGCGACGACCCGACGCTCGGCCGGGACCGGCTCGGCGCCGGGCACCTCGTCGCCGTCTTCCCCGAGGGGCTCGACGGGCTCGGCAAACCGTTCTCCCGGCGCTACCGGCTGCGGCCCTTCAACCCCGGCTTCGCCGCCACCGCCGTACGGACCGGGGCGCCGGTCGTGCCCGTGTCGATCGTGGGCGCCGAGGAGTCGTACCCGAAGCTCGGCGAGGTACGGGCGCTGGCCCGCCGGTTCGACCTGCCCTACTTCCCGCTGACCACGCCGCTGCCGTTCCCGGCGAAGTGGCGCGTCGCCGTCGGCGAGCCGATCCCCGCGCCGGACGCCGCCGCGTCCTACGCCGCCCGCTCGGCGGCGGCGCGGCGGCTGTGCGACGAGGTCTGGTTCACGGTCCAGTCCATGGTCGACCGGGACCGCGAACGCCGGGCCTCCCCCTTCTGGTGACAGCGGCTCAGTTGGCCAGCCAGTCGGCGGCGCGCCGCGCGTCGCCCGCCGCACGGGCGCACCGCTCGGCGTGGGCGAGCAGCGTCATCCGGCAGTGCTCGCCGAACGCGTCGTGGTTCCAGCCGTCCAGGCGCGCGCACTCGGCGAGCTTGCGGGCGTGCTGTTCGAGGCCGCGCGCGCCGGCCGTGAGGAGCGCGGCGTAGCGGGCCGGGGACTGTCCGGCGGCGGGCGGCACGTACCCGTCGGCCGTCGGGCGGGCCTCGGCGGAGCCCGGGGTGTGCCGGGCGTCCGTGAGCGCGAGGCGCAGCGAGTCCGGGGGCAGGTCGGCCGGGAGCGCGTCGGCGTCGAGGCGCGGGACGAGGACGACCGGTTCGGCGTGCCGGGTGAGGGCGCGGACGAGTGCGGTGGCGGCGAGCGCGCCCAGTTCGGCCGCCGCGCAGGGCGCGGGCGCCGCGCACAACGACACCGACGGGTCGCCGCCGTGCCCGCGGCCTTCGTCCAGGTCGCGCAGCCAGGCGGTCGCGCACAGCAGGTCGGTGCCCGCGTCGACGGTCATGCCGTGCCAGGTGAACGGCGCGGTCACCTCGTGCACGGTGGCGGCCAGCGGGGGATAGCGGCGCAGCGCCTCGCTCACGGCCCGCTCGGCGCGGTCGCCCACGGCCGGCTCGGTGTCGACCGTCAGCAGCGCCAGCGCCTGCGCCGCCGTGTCGGCGAGCGCCCGGGTGCAGACCTCCAGGGCGTGCTCGACGACCGTGTCCCTGGCGTCGTCGGCGAGGCCCGCGGCGAGCGGCCCCGGCCGCTCCCCGTGCACGTACGGGTCGAGCCTGCGGCGCAGGGCGGCGACGCGCGCGGCGTGCTCGGTGCTGTCCTCGGCCCGCGCGACGGCGTCGAGGATGCCGCTGACCAGCGCGTCCTGGGCGCCCTCCGCGCCGAGGACGAGCTGCCGGGCGAGGCGCGCGGTGAGGTCGCGCCAGTCGGCGCGGTCGAGGGCGCCGTCCGGGCGGCGCGCGGCGTGCAGGGCGTCGGCCGTCTCCTCCGCCGCCGTACGCACCTGGGCGTGCAGCGCGCCGAGCGTGACGGGCAGCCCGGCGTGCGGGGTGAGCCGCAGACGGCGGCCCTGCGAGGTCAGCGCGGTGACGGTGCCGCGCGCCCCGGCCTCGTCGGCGTGGCCGACCAGGCTCGTCGCGTCGTCGGCGGTGAGCGGCATCAGGAAGGTGCCGAACGCGGTGCGCAGCCGCGTCGGGCGGCCCGACTTGGTGCGTCGCAGCGCCACGAGGGCCTGCCGGGTGAGTTGCTGCCGGGTGAACGGCTTCAGGCCGAGGGCGCGCGCCGGGGCGTCGATCCAGGAGACACGCTGGGCCGCGAGCGCGGCGCTGATCAGCGCGTTCTCCAGGGGCCAGGCCGTCACGGGCGGGCGGGGAGCGGTCGTGGTGGTGTCGGTGGCGGTCATGCGCCGGTCCCTCTCGTGCGGGTGCGGGCTGGCGGCGTCACTTGTCGCGCAGCAGGTAGGGCTGGTTGGCGACGATCTCGCCGTCGTAGCGGGTGATCAGCTCGTTGACCCGGGCGCGGTGCGGGACGTCGCCGCCGCGCAGGGTGTCGGCGTACGCCTGCGGGGCGTGGGAGAGCGGATAGTCGTACGTCTCGTCGAGCCAGGACAGTTCGACCCAGCTCTCCGGGATGTCGTTGGCGGAGGCGGGCCCGCGCCCGTCGAGGCCCGGGATGACGTCGTGCTGGTTGACGAGGCTGATCACCCGGGTCGTGGGGTCGGCGGGGCGCTTGGTGTCGATGGGGGAGCCGACCGTGACCACGTGCGTCAGCCGGTACCGGGAGACGAAGTCCAGGTCGGAGGCGAGGTTCATGGCGGTGATGCCGCCGAGGCTGTGCCCGACGATCATCAGCTCCGCGCCCTCGGGCACGCCCGCCCGCAGCAGCATCTGCTTCGCGGACCTGCTGTACGTGGTGTCGGTGCGCAGCAGCGCGTCGAACGCGCCGACGAGGTCCTGCGGCGTGGAGTTGCTGAGGCGGCCGAAGCTGGTGCCGGGGAGCAGGACCACGTAGCGCTCGGTGCCGTCCGCGCAGGCGACGCGGCGCAGCAGCGCGAGCCCGTGGTTGCCGAGCGCCGAGATGTCGTCGATGTAGCGGACGATGTCGTTGGCGGAGCGGGCGAGGACACGGGAGAGCATCGCGTCGGGCTCGGTGCGCTCGGCGCGGCCCGCGCCCGGGTTCAGATGCCGGATCAGCCCCGCGGGCAGCCCGAACAGCGGGTCGGTGGTGGGCACGCCGCCCGCCAGGGTCACCCACGCGAAGCTGTCGTTGGTCGGGTTCTCGTCGAGCAGCCCGCCGAGCGCCAGCAGCTCCATGATCACGGGGCTGATGGTGGTGAGGGTGCGGGTGACGCCGAGCAGCTCCACCAGGTCCCGCGCGGCGCGCACCACCTCGATCCTGCGGCCCGCGACGACGGCGTCGGTGAGCCGCTTGGCGAGGGGCGCCGCCAGGTTCGGGTGCTCGCGGGCCGCCGCCTCGATGCGCAGCGCGAACGCGTCCACCGCCATCGCCACGGCGGCGGGCCTGCGGCGCGCCACGGCGCCGAGGGAGCGGACCGTCTCACCGACCATGCCCCCGTTGGCGGCGATGCCGAGACCGCTGGGGTTGGTCAGCGCGCGGACCGCCGCGAGCGCGGTGCCGAACGCCCACGCGGGGCGGCGCAGCGCCTGCAGCCCGACCCGCCAGCTCCCGGCGGCGGCCGTCAGCTCGGCGCCCGTGCGCCGGGCGGCGAGCGCGGCGTCCGCGAGCAGCACCGACGCCGCGAGCAGCAGCTCGGCGTCGGTCTCCGTGTGCTGGTGCTGTCCCGCGGGCCGCTGTCCGCCCACGATGTCGACGGTTCCGGCCGTCATCCCGCCACCTCGTTCCGCTCCGTTCCGGCGAGGCCGCACGGCGCACGGCGCCCGGCCCGTCATCTGCAAGCAGTAGACCCGGCGCCGCGCCACTCGGCAGGGTCGCTGCCGCTGCTCGGGTGAATCACCGAGCGTGTACGCGCGCGGGGCCGCGCGGCGGCCTCCGTCCGCGCACAGCATGGCCGGTGTGATCATCGGAGCGGAGTGGGTGAGGTGGCGGCGGCCGCGGCGGGCGGCGCGCTGGCTGCTCGCCGGTCTCCTGCTCGCCGGAAGCTGCTGGTCCGCCGGGCCCTCCGCCGCCGACGGCGCGGGGACGCGCGGGCTCACCCTCACCGTCACCGTGAACACCCGGCCCGGCGTCGGCGCGCTGCGCCCCGGCATCCGCGTCGGCCACCCCGTCGTCGTCTCGTACCACCTGGTCAACCGGGGCAGCGCCGACCTCCACGACGTACGCCTGTCGGACCCCCTGCTGCCGGGCGCCCGGATCCACTGCCCCGGCGCCACGGGCCGCGTCCCGCTGCTCGTCGGGCTGCACTCGGCCCGCTGCACGGCCACCGGCACCGCGCGCCCCGGGAACCACACCGGCGACGTACGAGCGGTGGGCCGGGCCAACCTGCGCGCCCTCGTGCAGGCGAGCGCCCGGGCCGGCTACGCCGGGGTCGGCGCCGGACTGAGCCTCACCGAGACGGCGCGCGTCACCGGGGACCGGCGGGCCGAGATCCGCTACGTCGTCGCCAACACCGGCAACCGCACCGTGCTCGGCGTCCGGCTCACCGACCCCGTGCTCGCCCCCGACCGCATCGTCTGCCCCGGCGGGCCACCCGTCGTCGCCCGTCTCGCCGCCGGGGCGCGAGCGGCCTGCACCGCCGTGGTGCGGCGCGCGCCGGGCACGTACGAGAGCCGGGGACGGGCCGACGGCAGCGACCGCATCCGCACCCTCGGCCCGCGCGGCGGACTGGTCCCGGCCCCGCTCCTCACGGCGCGCGCGGCGGCCCGCTTCACGATCCGCGCCACGGCCCCGACGGCCCCCGCCGTCCCGGCCGCCCCCGCGAAGCCCAGGCCGCCGAGGCCGCCGAAGCCCGCGCCCGCGCCTCCCGCGTCCCCGGGGAAGGGCCCACTCTCCGGAGCGACCGCCCCGCACCAGGCGGGGTCGCTGACCGGCTCGCCGCTCGCGCCCCAGGTGCCGCCCGGCAACGCGGCTGCGGGCACGGCCGGGCGCGGCTTCACCGCGCCGGGCCTCGCCCCGGGCCTGCCCGCGACTCAGAGGGGAACCGTGCCCGGCGCGGTCCCGCCCGGACCCGTCGCCCCGGACGCGGCGGGACACGACGCGGCCGCGCTGCCCCCGTCCGCCGACCGCCCCGCGAATCCCCCTGCCGAGCGGCCCGCCGCGACGCCCGCCAAGCCGCCTGCCGGGAAAACACCCGCCGGGAAATCACCTGCTGGGAAATCACCTGCCGGGAGGTCGCCGGCCGAGAAGCCGACCGCCGAGCAGCCGCCCGCGGTGCCGCCGACCGCCCAGCAGCCGAACCAGCCCCCCAGCGACGTCCCGAGCACGACGCCGTCGCAGCGCTCCCTGCTCGGCCGCTTCATGCGCGAGGACCACACCCCCACCGACCTGGGCGTGCTCACCGCCCTCTTCCTC
The DNA here is from genome assembly GCF_040644575.1 of Streptomyces sp. NPDC046939. Taxonomy (NCBI): domain Bacteria; kingdom Bacillati; phylum Actinomycetota; class Actinomycetes; order Kitasatosporales; family Streptomycetaceae; genus Streptomyces; species Streptomyces sp. NPDC046939. The sequence goes on along the minus strand of NZ_JBEYWV010000038.1, from coordinate 55,324 downwards.
ATCCTGCTGCCCGCCGCCATCGCGGCCGCCGTCTTCGGCTCCCGCCGACTCTGACCGCGCCCCCACTCCACCGGGACCACCGATGATCGAGACCCTCGCCATCGTCCTGGGCGTCGCCCTGCTCGCCGGGGTGGTCGTCCTCGTCAAACACCGCTTCCGGCCGCTCGGCCCCGACGACGAACCCCGCGAGGACGTCGCCGAGTACATCTCGATGATGGTCGGCGTCCTGTACGCCCTCGTCCTCGGCCTCGCTCTGGTGTCCGTCTGGGACACCCACTCCGGCGCCGAGGACCACACCGCCACGGAGGCGAGCGCCGCCCACCAGATCCACCTGCTCGCCGCGGGACTGCCCCCCGAGCAGGCCCGGCGGATGCGCGGCGAGATCGACACGTACATGCGGTACGTCAGCGAGACCGAGTGGCCCGCGATGGCCCGGCGCGCCTCGCTCGGCCCCACCGGCTGGCGGATCCTGGACCAGGTACGGGCGGCCGGTCAGGTACCGGCGGACGCCACCCCGGCCCAGCAGGCGACGGGCCAGGAGACGCTGGCGCAACTGAGCACCCTGAGCGAGGCGCGCCGGGGCCGGGAGTCCGACGCGGGGGAGGAGCTGTCACCGGTGATCTGGCTCGGCCTGATCGTCGGCGGCGTCCTCACCATCGCGTTCATGTTCATGTTCGGGGTGAAGCGCAGCTTCAGCCACGTCGTCATGGTGATGGGCCTGTCCGCGCTCATCACCTTCACGGTGCTCCTCATCCACCAGCTGGACAGCCCGTTCGAGGGGATGTTCGCGGTCGACCCCGACCCGTTCTCCCCGTACTCCTGAACGGCTCTACGAGGCGCGGGTCGCGCTCGCGCTGTCCGGGTGGAGCGCGAAGACCTGGTCGAGGCCGACGATGCGCAGGATGCGCAGCGTGTTGGCCGGGACGGCGGCGAGCGCGATGTCGGCGCCCGCGGCCTCGGCGTGGTTGCGGGCGGCGATCAGCGCGCTGATGCCGCTGGAGTCGCAGAACGGCATCCCGGCCAGGTCCAGGACGAGCAGCGACCCCGGCCGCAGGACGACCGTGGGCAGGTACGAGCGCAACGTCGGGGAGCTGTCGTGATCGAGGTCGCCGACGACCTCCACCACCGGTCCCCTGGCGCTCTCCCTCGTGGTGATCTTCAACGGGCTCATGGCGCGCCCTTCGTGGTCGCGGCGGTGGTGGGCACGCCCAGCGCGAGCAGGGCGGTGTCGTCGTCGAGGCCTTCCCCGAGTCCGCTCAGCAGACCGCTCAGCGCGGCGATGACGGACGCGGCGGGGCCCGCGTGCTCGGAGCACTCCAGGATCAGCGTCGGCACACCTATGCCCTTGAGGTCGTCGCGGGCGTCGGAGAGAAACGTGGTCCGCGCGAACACCCGCGCCATCTCGGGGCTGTTTCGCAGCTCCTCGCCGAGTTCCGGCCGGTCCGCGTTGCCCATGATCAGCGGTGTCATCGCCGCCGACCAGCCCAGGTAGTTCGCCTCCAGGGACTCAAGGAGCTCCTCGATGTCGCTCTCGCTGAACCCGCCCGGTACCCCTCGTCGTCGATGGAGCGCGGGGACGGCGCCACCATCACCAGCGCCCCGATCCGCTCGGGGGCGCGCTGCGCGGCCAGCACACCGGTCATCGAGCTGACCGAGTGGCCGACGAACACCGCGTCGCGCAGCTCCAGCCGGTCGCACACCTCCACGACGTCACGGGCGTACCCGTCCAGCGAGCCGTAGCGCTCCTCCGAGAACGCCGACAGGTCGGAGCGGCCCGCGCCGACGTAGTCGAACAGCACCACCCGGTGGTCGCGCTCCAGCGCGGGCACGGTCAGCCGCCACATGTTCTGGTCGCACCCGAACCCGTGCGCGAGGACCACGGCCCGCCCGTCCGGGTCCCCGGTCACCGTGACGTTGTTCCTGTGGAGGATGTCCATGCCGGCCATGATCTCAGCATTCCCGCGATCCGTGGCAGGCGGCCTTGTTTGCGTCCGGGGGCCTCGGGCACGTGGGCGTGAGTGCTTGGGACCACAGGCCTCTGTGAGGGGCGCTGTGCCCGCAGAGCCGGTCCCGCTGCCTCCCTCACGGTCACTTCAGCCGGAAGCAGCGACAGGAGGACATCCACATGGCCGTACGCCGCCTGCACGACGACGCGCCCGAGACCACTGAGGCCTTCCACCGCCTCGCCGCCGCTCCCGCCGGACCCGAACGCGACCGGCTCTTCCAGGAGGTGGTGGAGGCGTGGCTGCCCATGGCGCACCGCCTCGCCGCCAAGTTCCGCAACCGGGGCGAGAACATGGACGACCTGAAGCAGGTCGCCGCCATGGGCCTGGTCAAGGCCGTCGACCGCTACGAGCCGGGCCGCGGGGCCTTCGAGTCCTACGCGGTCCCCACCATCACCGGCGAACTGCGCCGCCACTTCCGCGACCACACCTGGGACGTCCGCGTCCCGCGCCGGGTCCAGGACCTGCGCAACAAGGTCCGCGTCGCACGCCGAGAGGTCATGAACCGCCCCGGGTTCGCGGGTGAGGCGGGCCTGGAGGAGATCGCCGCGCAGGCCGGCCTCACCCTCGACGAGGTACGCGACGGCATGGAGGCCCTGGAGAGCTACTGCTCCCTGTCGCTCGACGCCGCGGCCGCCGGGTCCGCGGGCGACGGCGACGGACTCAGCCTCGCCGACACCCTCGGCCACACGGAGACCCGCTACGACGTCATCACCGACCGCGAGGCCGCCAAGGAGGGCCTGCGGGCCCTGCCCGAACGCGAACGCACCATCCTTTACCTGCGCTACTTCGAGGACATGACGCAGGCCGGCATAGCCGAGCGGGTCGGCATCTCCCAGATGCACGTCTCCCGGCTCATCAACCGGAGCTGCGCCCAGGTCCGCGCCCACGCCGTCGGGCAGGCAGCCGCCTGACCGCCCGCCCCGTCAGCGCAGACGTGCACCGGCGCCGCTGCCGCCCCCACTGCCAGCGTCGTCCTCGTCGTCGTCCGGTACATGCACGTCGAAGACGTTGATGTCGATCTCGGTCACGTCGAGCCCGGTCATCGACTCGACCGCCTCGACGGCACGCGCGCGGATCTCCTTGGCGAGTTCGTGGATCGGCACGCCGTACTCGACCTCGACGTCGACCGAGATGCTCACCTTCTCCTCGTCCACCTCCGCCTTCACGGAGCGGCCGGGGGACGAGGAGGAGCCGGGCAGCCGGTTCGAGACCGCACCCAGCGCCTTGGACGCGCCCTTGCCGACGGAGCGGACCCCGTCCGTCTCCCGGATCGCCACCCCGGCGATCTTCGCCACCACGCCGTCGGCGATGGTCGTCGTACCGCGCGTTCCGCCGCTCTGACCGCTCTTCCGCTGCGCGCCCGCTGTCGTCGCGCTGCCCGTTCCGGTTCCGATGTCGGACATGGCCGCCTCACAATGAGTCGCCGGCACGGACGGAGGAGCCCGCCCGTGAGGTCCCCTCCCTCACTGTGCGCCCACGCGGCGCGAGCTGCCATTCGAGTGATGCCCGCTCGCCCGGGAGCGCGGCCCGCGCGGCACGGTGTGAGACTGCCAGGGCAGGCCCTGGGGCGGTGACGCCCGGACGGTGGTGCGGCGGGAAGGAGCGAGGCGTGGTGCCTGAGTCGGCGGACGGCGCCCTGGGCGCGTTCCTCGCCGACCCCGCCAACCTGCCGCTCGACCTGACGACCTCGGTGGCGGGCAGCGCCAGGGCGCTGGGCCTCGCCAACGCCGTCGTCTACTTGGCCGACCTCCAGCAGCGCCAACTGGCCCCGCTCAACGCCACCGTGCCCGCCCTGCCCATCGACGCCTCCCTGGCGGGCTGGTGCTACCGCACCCAGTCCCTGCGGGTGGACGAGCACCACCACGGCGGCATGGTCGCCTGGCTGCCGCTGGTGGACGGGGCGGAGCGGCTCGGCGTGCTCGGGGTGACCGCGCCCGCGCTCGACCCGGAGGCGCTGCGCCGCGGCAGGACCCTCGCGGCGCTGTGCGCCCTGATGATCACGTCGAAGCGGGCCTACGAGGACTCCTTCGTCCACACCGCGCGCACCGACGCCATGACGCTCCCCGCGGAGATGCTGCGCGCCTATCTGCCGCCCCGCACGATCGGCTGCACCCGCGCCCTGTCCACCGCCGTCCTGGAGCCCGCCTACGAGCTGGGCGGTGACGCCTTCGAGCACGACCTGACCGACACCGCGCTGCACGCCGGCGTCCTCGACGCGGTCGGCCACGACCTGGCGTCGGGGCTCGTCGCGGTGCTCGCGCTCGCCGCCGCCCGCAACGCCCGCCGCGTCGGCGCCGATCTGCACGATCTCGTCGACTCGGCCGACGCGGCGCTGTCGCGGTGGCTGCCCGACAAGTTCTGCACCGCGATCTTCGCCCGGCTCGACCTCACCACCGGGCGGCTGCGCTGGATCAACTGCGGGCATCCGCCGCCGCTGCTCATCCGCGACCACCGCCTCGTCGCCCACGCGCTCGACCGGGACCCGGAGCCGCCGATGGGGCTGCCCGCCGTCCTCGCCTCCGTCACCCGCCATGTGCATGAGGCCGCTCTGGAGCCGGGCGACCGGGTGCTGATGTACACCGACGGGGTCACGGAGGCGCGCGCGGCGGACGGCAGCCAGTTCGGCCTCGACCGGTTCGCCGACTACGTCATCCGCGCGGCCGCCGCGGGCGAACCACCCGCCGAGACGCTGCGCCGCCTCATCCACTCACTGCTGGAGGCCCAGGACCACCGGCTGGGGGACGACGCGACGATCCTGATGTTCGAGTGGTGTCCGCAGCCGGACTGAGCCGGGCCGCCGTCAGCAGGCGGGGCTGTCCTCCAGGGTGAGCCCGGCGAGATGGTCGCCGAACCCGCCCCGCGCACGGGGGTTCAGCCGGCCCGAGGTGGTGACGGGGCAGTCGGCGGTGCGCAGCACCCGGCGCCCGGCGGCGTCGAGCGCGTCGACGAGCCCGTGGTCCTCGCTCACCGGCACGGGCGGAAAGCCGCCGACGGCGGTGTAGGCGTCGGCGGAGACCCCGAGGTTCGCGCCGTGCACGTGCGGATGGTGCCAGGGGCCGCGCGCCGGACGCGTGGCCGTGTACTGCCGCTCGTGTCTGGCCGCGAGCCCGGGGACGGGCTGCGGCCACCGCCCGACGTCGACGGTGCCGACCACCGCGTCCCAGCCCTCGACGGCGCGCGCGTACTGGAACGCGAGCCAGCGGGGCGGCACGGTGCTGTCCGCGTCGGTCGAGGCGAACCAGACCCGCGCCGGACCGCCCAGGATCTCCAGGGCGCGCTCGGCGGCGGCGGCGCGTGCCAGCCCCACGTTGCCGCCGTCGGTCCGCACCGTCCGGGCACCCGCGCGGAGCGACGCGGCGACCGTGCCGTCCGAGCAGGCGTCGGCGGCGACCACCGTGACCACCGGTATCCGCCGCAGCACGGGATGGTGCGCGGCGGTGCGGATCGCGTCCAGGGCGGCGGGGAGCAGGGCTTCCTCGTTGTGGGCGGGGACGAGGACCGCGAGGGCGCGGGGTCTCACACGAGACCTTCGGCGGCGGCGGGGGAGGGGGGCGGTGTGCCGTCGTCCCGGAGGCGGCCGAACGTCTGCAGGACGAAGTCCGGTTCGCGGTGGTCGGAGGCGAGCGCCAGCCCGGGGACCGAGCCGAGGACGTCCGCGAGCGCGTCGCCAGTGGCCAGGTGCTCGGCGACCGGGTGGTTCCAGTGGACGGTGACGAGGGTGCCGCCGGGTTCCAGGGCGTCGACGGCGTACCGGAGCACCAGGTCGAGTTCGGCGCGGTCGAAGTAGTACAGCAGCTCGGACAGGACGATCAGGTCGAAGGTGCCCTCGGGCCACTGGCCGGGCAAGGTGAGCTGCCGGACCTCGACGTGCGGCAGGTCCGCCGTGCGGCGGGCCGCCGTGTCGACCGCCGACCGCACGCGATCGCAGGCCAGGAGCGCGTCGCAGCGCCCGGCCAGGCGCACGGTCAACTCACCGACCGAGCAGGCGGGTTCGAAGGCGCGGCGGTAGCGGGGGCGGGGGAGCGCGGCGAGCGTGAGGTCGTACTTGCGCCGCTCGTACCAGCGCTCGGCCAGATGCCAGGGGTCGGCGGCGCCGCGGTACATGTCCTCGAAGTAGGAGGCCGGGGTGCTCACTGGAACAGGACCTCCATGGGGCGCAGATGGTGGGCCAGCTCCTCGGGCGGCAGCACCGCCGCGTCCTGCGGGCCCGGTCCCAGCGGACGGATCTGGGTGGTGAACCGGTCGATCGCCGCCCGCTTCACCTCCCGTACGGGGTCCGGGAGATCGACCCGGCGGGCGGAGTGCCACGGCACGCGCGGATCGTCCGGCCGGGCCCAGTGCCACATCCACACCGGGTACAGGGAGCAGGGCGTGCCCGTGCGTCGCGCGGCCGTGCGGGCGGCGCGGCCCGCCGCCTCGTGGTCGCTGTGGACGTCCCCGGTCCACGGCGCGGCGACCATGTCGGCGCCGCGCAGCAGAGGGGTGAGCGCGTCGGCGAGTCGCTCCTCGTGGTCGGCGACGCCCGTGTCCGGCACGCCCAGCCGGACGATCTCCGCCCGCTCCGCCCCGAGTTCGGCGAGCGCGGCACGCAGCTCGTCGGCGCGCAGTTCCGCAAGGGCCGTAGGGGTCACGACCCGGCTGCCGGGGTGCGAGCCCTCGCCGTCGGTGACGGAGACGACGGTCAGCCGCACACCGCGCGCGGCCAGCAGGGCCATCGAGCCGCCGAACCCGAGGACCTCGTCGTCCGGATGGGCGGCGACGACCACGACGTGGCCGCGCTCCGGCAGGCGCGCGGGCTCCATCGCGTCCCAGCCGTCCCAGGCGCGCCACTCGGCCTCGTCGGTGCCGGGCGCCTGGATGGGGTTCGCGGGCGCGTCGTGGCGGTCGTCGGATATCGCGGGGTTCGTCATGCGGACTCCTCGGGGCGGGCCAGAAGCGCGCCGAGGGCCGCGAGGTCACGTTCGCCGTGGTGCTGACGCAGGTAGACGGTCAGGTCCGCCACGGCACGCGCGTGGCCGAGGTCGTGGCAGAGGGGGCCCGCGCCCGTGGCCCGGCCCACCCGGGTCAGGACCTCGGAGCAGACGGATTCCACGAGGGCGCGCACGCGCATGGCCCGTACGCGGGCCTCGCCGCGGGTGTCGAGAGGGTCGGCGTCGATCTCCGCCGCGGCCTGGCGGAGCACCGCGCCCGCCGCGTGCAACTGGACGTCGACGGCGCCGAGATGGGCGTCGGTGTGCGGTTCGGGGCGCCGGGCCGCGGCCTCGCGCAGTGCGCGGGCGACGGCGACCGCGCCGCCGTACCAGCAGGCGGCGACGCCGATGCCGCCGTGTTCGAAGCCGGGCCGCCGCACGTAGGACTCGACGTCCCCGACGGCGACGGCCGGCACGTGGTGGAAGCGGACGTCGGGGGTGTCGCTGCCCGCCATGCCCACCGCCTGCCACGTGCCCGCGACCGGGACGCACGTGTCCGGCTCGACGGTGACGGCGAAGAGCCGCCGGCCCTCGGCCGTGCGCGCCGTGACGAGTGCGTGGGTGCAGCTTCGCGCGCCCGAGCAGTACGGCTTGAGCCCGTCGAGGACCCAGGTGTCGTCCGAGCGCACCGCCTCAAGGGTGGTGCCGGGGGGTTCGGCGGCCCACACACCCCAGCGCTGGCCGGGCCGGGGTGCGGGGCCGTCGAGTTCGGCGAGGATGGCGAGGGCGTCGACGTGCCCCTCGACCAGGCGCGCCAGGCTGAGGTCGTCCTCGGCGACGGACTGCAGGGCGGCGAGCCGCTCGGCGGTGCGCCCGCGCCCGGGGAGCGGGAATTCCAGTTCCCCCCGGTCCACGAGGTCGACCACCGAGGCGAATCCGGCGGCGCTCCGCCGCCTCGCCTCGTCCGGCGCGATGCCGTCCCGGACCTCTTCGTCCGGGCCGCTGACGTTCCCCGTCACGGGAGCCAACGTGCTGTCCGTCATTGCTGTGCTGTTCCTTGCCCCTCAGAGAGCCGATCGTGCGGGCGATCGGCGAGCCGGTCGGTGGAGCCGGTGGCACCGGCCCGGTGAAGCCGTCCGGACGGGCTCAGGCGACCAGCGTCTGATCGGCCTGTTCCTGGCCGGCCGCCGTCCCGGCGACCGCCGCGTCCGCGGGCTCGACGGTCAGGAAGCGTTCGGCGGTGGCGAGAGCGTCCTCGATCTCACGGGTACCGGTGGTGACGCACAGGGTGTAGGCGACGTCCTCCAGGAGGCGCCGGTTCGCGAGGGTGTCGTTCTCGACCAGCTGGACGCGCGCCGTCGCGTAGCGGGACAGCAGCGAACGCAGGATCTGCGGGTGAGGCGTGATCATTTCCGAGAGGCTCCTTTTTGTTAAAGCAACTCGTTCCCCGAGTGTCCCGCTACGCACAATTCATGCACATGCGCTTCCTCAGTCGCCCTCGACGTCCTCCTGTGCATGCACGTTGGGCGAGGTGGCGTCGGCGCCCTCGCCGCGGTGCGGGGCTTCCTTGTCCTCGCGCAGCGGGTCGGTCTCAGCGTCCTCGATCTCGTCCAGGACCTCCTCCGTCGCGGTCTGGGCGGGACGGGAGGTGTCGTGCTGCTCGTGGTCGCGCGTCATGGTGACTCCTTCGCAATACGTGGTGAAACGTTTGTCGGTAGGTGTGACGGTGGGGGCGGTGGCCGCCGGTCTCCCGTGAGCGGCTCGCGCGTTACGACTGCAACCGTTCCTGAGCGGTCCGGTGCCGCTCGTTGTTCGCGCGGGCCGCACGGTCGTTCAGGGCACTGCCCACGGCGCGCAGCCGCTCGCCGAAGGTGCGCGGGGCGGGCGGCTCGACGTCGATCCCCGGCCGCAGCTCGGGCTCGCCGTCCGCCGACGGCAGGAACGTGTTCACCGCGTGACTGAGCCGCGCGGTGAGCACCGGGGCGAGCCCGTGCAGCTTGTCCGCGGCCATCGCCGCGGGGGTGAGCACGAGGCGGACGCGGCGCCGCTCCACGGCGGTGACGATGCGGTCGGCGGCGCGCCGCGCGTCCATCGAGACGACGGGTGTGCCGGCCAGGGCGGAGAACCAGGCGAACTCGCGCCGCCGGTCACCACCGAAGACGGCGTGCAGGTGCGAGCCCGTCCGCATGAGGCCCGGGTGCACGGCGGTCACCGAGACGCCGTCGCGCGCGGCCTCGACGTGCAGCCCCTCGGCCAGCGCGCCGACGGCCGCCTTGGCGCAGGAGTACGGCAGCAGATGCGGCACGGCGAGCAGACCGCCGACAGAACCGATCAGGGCGAGCCTGCCGCCCGCCCGGCTCTCCCGCAGGTGGGGAAGGGCTTCGAGGCTGGTGTGCAGGGCGCCCTCGAAGATCGTGCCCATCGCGTCCTCGAACCCGGCCGTGCCGACGGCCTCCGCAGGGGCGACCTGGATGATGCCCGCGTTGGCGACCGCGATGTCCACGCCCCCGCAGGCCTCCGCCGCGTCTCGGAACAGCTCGGCGACGGCCGCCCGGTCGCGTACGTCGGTCACGGCGGTCCGTACGGCGGCGCCCGGACGCCGCTGCTGGAGCAGCTCGGCGGCGTGCTTCAGCTCGGCCGCGTCCCGGGCCGCGAGCGTGACCGTGCAACCGCGCCGCACCAGCTCGTCGGCGAGGAGCAGGCCGAGGCCGCGTGAACCGCCGGTGACCACGGCGGAGAGGCCGTGCAGGGATGCGGGCATGGGAATCGCTCCTGGTGATCGCAGGGGATGGGGCCGCTGCCGCCCAGTACCCGATGGCCGCGCCACCAATCTGGGGCCACCCTAAGTCCGGCCGCCGCCGACCGCATTGTGCGCGAGAGCTGGGGCAGGCGGGTTTGAGAAGCGGCTCGCAGGACACCCAGTGCAGTGGCCGCCCGGACGGCACGGGAGCCCCGTGCCGCGACCGGGCTCACCAAAGAGACCACGACGAGAGAGGAACCGCCATGTTCAAGGCCATCGCTGATGTACTGCGCTCGATCGGCGGCGCCATCGCCACCGTCGTCACGCTTCCGTTCCGGGCCGTCGCGCGACTCTTCGGCGGCGCCTCGGCGAGTGCGCACGGCCATCACTGACACACCGCGCGAAGACACCTCCGGGGGTCCGCGAGGATTCGCCGGCACATGTGCGAAAAATACGCATGTGCGGCGAAGAGAGGTGTGCCGGAACCGCGGACGCGGCCGGCGCGACACACGAGAAGGGGCGGACACATGAACACCGTGACGGCGCAGGACCAGACCCTGGCACCGGCCTCGGCGGCCGAGGAGGAGCTGATCGGGCGCGCCTATGCGGACCCGGCCTCCCTCGCGCCCAAGGACGCGCGAGAGGTCGGCAGAAGGTTCTTCGACCGGCTCGCCGAGCTGGAGGAGGGCACGCCCGAGTACAGCTACGTGCGCAACTGCCTCATTGAGATGAACCTCTCCCTGGTGCGGTACGCGGCCTCGCGCTTCCGTCACCGCGGTCAGCAGGAGATGGAGGACATCGTCCAGGTCGGCACGATCGGGCTGATCAAGGCGATCGACCGGTTCGAGCTGACCCGTGAGGTGGAGTTCACCTCCTTCGCCGTGCCGTACATCACCGGTGAGATCAAGCGGTTCTTCCGCGACACCTCCTGGGCCGTGCACGTGCCGCGCCGCCTCCAGGAGGCCCGCCTCGAACTCTCCCGCGCCACCGAGGAGCTGCGCACCCGCCTCGGCCGCTCGCCCTCCACCGCCGAGCTGGCCGAGCTGATGCAACTGGAGCCCGCCGAGGTCGCGCAGGCCCAGATGGCGTCCAACGGCTACAACAGCGTGTCCCTCGACGCCGCCGTGAGCGGCAAGGACGACGAGTCCGACACGATGCTGGCCGATTTCATCGGCTTCGACGAGGACCGCTTCGAGCTGGTCGAGAACTTCCACGCGCTGGCTCCGCTCATCGCGGGCCTCGACGACCGCGAGCGCACCATCATCCATCTGCGCTTCGTCGAGGAGCGCACCCAGCAGCAGATCGCCGACGAGCTGGGCTACTCCCAGATGCACGTCTCCCGGCTGATCTCGCGCGTCCTCGCCAAGCTGCGCGCCGGGCTGCTGACCGACGCCTGACAGCCCCGGCCGGTACGGCCCCCCGTCGCCCCCGGTCTGTGAGCGGACCGGGGGCGGTTCATCGAAAACGTGGGGTTAAGCCGGAGAAACGGGGTAACGAAACAGCACAAACCGGTAAAGACAGGAGGCTGGACGTTGACTTCCAAGACCACCACCCCCCGCTACACCGTCCCTGGCATCACGGTGAAGGACGCAGCCTCGGTCATCGAGGTCCTTCAGGAGCGCCTGCACAGCCTGAACGACCTGCACCTGACGCTGAAGCACGTCCACTGGAACGTGGTCGGTCCGCACTTCATCGCCGTGCACGAGATGCTCGACCCGCAGGTCGACCGCGTCCGTGACATGGCCGACGACGTCGCCGAGCGTCTCGCCGCCCTCGGCGGTGTCGCGCAGGGCACCCCGGGCGCCCTCGTCGCCGCCCGCAAGTGGGAGGACTACAGCGTCGGCCGCGCCGACGCCATCGCGCACCTCGGCGCCCTCGACATCGTCTACACGGGTCTCATCGAGGACCTGCGCGGCGCGGTCAAGACGGTCGGCGAGATCGACCCCGCCACCGAGGACCTGCTGATCGAGCAGTTGCGCGACCTGGAGCAGTTCCAGTGGTTCGTGCGCGCCCACCTGGAGACGGCGGGCGGCACGCTCACCACGGCCGGTGCCACCACCGAGAAGGAGGCCGCGAAGTCGGCGTGATGCCGCGCGCGGCGCCCATCTCGCGGGCACCCGCAGGAGAGAGGGCGCGACCGGCCACCGGTCGCGCCCTCTCTCCTGTGTGGGCCGTTGCGGTACACCCGCCGCTCACCGCCCCCGACCTACGGGCCCCGACCCCCGACCGACAGGAGAATCGCCAGCCATGACCACTGCCAGCGGCGCCCGGACGCCGACCGTGCCCCGGAGCGTGCGCGTACCGCGCCTGCTCCGTTCCTGTCTCGACGCCCTCGACAAGGTCGAGAACGCCGAATCCCTGGACCGCGTCGTCACGCCCGTGCAGAAGGCCGTACGGGCGCTGCCGCTCGGCGCCCTGCGCGACGTCCTCCACGGCCGCCCGATGGGCCATCCGCTCCACCCGCTGATGGTGCAGGTGCCGATGGGGGCCTGGCTGTCGTCGGCGGTCCTGGACTACGTGCCCGGCGCCCGGCGCCCCGCCCGCCTCCTCGTGGGGCTCGGCACCGCGGCGGCGCTGCCCGCCGCGCTCGCCGGCTGGGCGGACTGGGCCGAGCAGCACGAGCAGCAGATGCGCACCGGGCTGGTCCACGCCGCCGCCAACGCCACCGCCGTCACGCTGTACGGGGCCTCGTTCGTGGCGCGCGGACGCCACCCCCTGCGCGGCCGGGCGCTCGGCCTCGCCGGACTGGCGTGCGCGAGCGTCGGCGGCTTCATCGGCGGCCACCTCGCCTACCGGCAGGCCGCGGGCGCCAACAAGACGGAGCCCGTGCCGCACCTGGTCGAGCCCGGCTGGCACCGGCTCGGCCCGGTCGCCGACCTCACCCCGGGCAAGCCGGTGCGCTGGATGCTCGGTGAGGTGCCGCTCCTGGTGGTGCGCCGCGAGGACGGCGAGGTCGACGTCCTCGCGGACCGGTGCAGCCATCTGTCGGGCCCGCTCTCCGACGGGGACGTCTCCGACGGCTGCGTGACGTGCCCCTGGCACGGCAGCGTCTTCCGGCTCGCCGACGGCGCGGTGGAGCGGGGCCCCGCGACCGCGCCGCAGCCGTGCTTCGAGACGCGCGTCGAGGAGGACGGGGTCCTCGCGGTGTCGCTGCCCGGGGCGGGCTGACCACCATGGCGGGCCTGGAGATCAACTGCCTGATCATCGACGCCGCCGACCCCGAGCGCCTCGCCGCCTTCTGGTCCGAGGTGCTCGGCAGGCCCGTCGTCGGCCGCACCGGCCCCTACGTCTGGCTGCGCCGCGAGAACGGGATCGGTGTCGGCATCCAGCGGGGCGAGGCCCCCGGGCCGGGCAAGAACCGCCTCCACCTGGACCTCGCCTGCGCCGACCCGGTCGCGGAGCAGTCCCGTATCGAGGCGCTGGGCGGCCGTCGCCTCCACGCGTACGACGAGGCGGGCTTCCTGGTGATGTCCGACCCCGAGGGCAACGAGTTCTGCGTCATCCCGGAGGGGGAGGGCGCGGTGGGCCTGGACGAGCAGGGCCGGGCGCACTACCTCGACTGAGGAAGGCGCACGAAAGGACAGGGCGGCGGAGCCGGAGAGGCTCGGCCGCCCTTCGCGTTGTGTGGCCCGGTGAGCTAGGCGTCCGGCCCCACGAGGTCCGGTGCCCGCAGCATCTCCGGCGGGATGCCCCAGGCTTCGACCAGGTCCTGGGCCAGGGGGCGGAGCTTGCGGCACAGGTCGTTGATCTCGCGGGTGATGGCCTTGGAGCGCTGGCCCGTCAGACGGCCGTGCTCCATGAACCAGGCCCGGTCCGACTCGATCGTCGTCAGGGCGAAGAGGTCGCGGAGCAGACCGAGCGCCACCTTGTTGTCACCGTCGGGCATGGCGGCCACCTTCTCCACGAACGCCTCCAGGACGAGGCGCTCGACGTGGGCGTGGGCCACCGCGATGACATGGTCCTGCACCTGTGAGAAGACCGTGCCGGGGCTCGCCTCGCCGGCCATGCCGCGCTTCAGGCGGCGGGCCGCGCCGGCCAGCATGTGCTCCTCGCGGAAGCGCAGCATGGCCAGGTGGTACTCGGAGTCGAGCAGGCCCGCCTCCTGGTCCCAGGCGTCGCCGCCGGGCAGCAGGTCCCGTACGCGCTCCAGGAGCTTGTGGGCGGAGGTCTTCTCGATGACCGTCTCGACGGCCAGCCCGGTGACGTAGCGGACCATCTCCCGCTGGTCCATGTCCCCGAACTCGTGCGCGTAGCCGGTGAGCAGGCCCTTCGCGACGAGCTGGAGCAGGACGTGGTTGTCGCCCTCGAACGTCGTGAAGATGTCGCTGTCGGCCTTGAGCGCGGCGAACCGGTTGACGGCGAGGTACCCGGCGCCGCCGCACGCCTCGCGGCACTCCTGGATCGTCCGGGTGGCGTGCCAGGTGCCGAGCGCCTTGGTGCCCGCCGCCCGTGACTCCAGCTCCCGCCGGCTGCGCTCGTCGTCCGTGTGGCCGGAGAACACGTCGTGCAGTTGTGTGCGGACGACGTCCTGCGCGAAGTGCAGCGCGTAGGTGCGGGCGAGGAGCGGCAGCAGGCGGCGCTGGTGGAGCCCGTAGTCGAGGAGGACCTGCTCCTCCTCGTCGGAGGCGGCCCTGAACTGGCGGCGCCGCTCGGCGTACGTGAGGGCGATGGCGAGCGCGACCTTGGCCGCGTTGATCGCGCCGCCGCCCACGCTGACCCGCCCCTGGACGAGCGTGCCCAGCATGGTGAAGAAGCGGCGGCCCGGGTTCTCGATCGGGCTCTCGTAGACGCCGTCGGGCGTGACGTCGGCGAACCGGTTGAGCAGGGCCTCGCGCGGCACCCGTACGCCGTCGAACCAGATGCGGCCGTTGTCGACGCCGTTGAGGCCCATCTTGCGGCCGTCGTCCTCGATCCGGACGCCGGGCGCGGGCGCGCCGTCGACCCGGACGGGTACGACGAAGGCGTGCACGCCGTGGGAGGCGCCGGCCACCTCCAATTGAGCGAAGACGACCGCGAGTTCGGCGTGGCGGGCGGCGTTGCCGATGTAGTCCTTGCGCGCCCGGTCGTCCGGGGTGGTGAGGACGAACTCCTCGGTCGCGGGGTCGTAGACGGCGGTGGTGGCGAGCGCCTGGACGTTGGAGCCGTGACCGGTCTCCGTCATCGCGAAGCAGCCCATCAGCTTCCCGGTGATCAGGTCGGGGAGGTAGGCGTCGTGGTGGCGCTTCGTGCCCAGCTGGAGGAGGGCGCCACCGAAGAGGCCGAACTGCACGCCCACCTTGACCAGGACCGACAGATCACCGAACGCCAGCGTCTCGAACGCGGCGATCGAGGCGCCGATGGAGCCGCCGCCCCCGTACTCCTCGGGGAAGCCCATGCCGGTCTGGCCGGTCGCGGCCATCTCGACGACGAGTTCGCGGACGCGTTCGCGGTACGCGTCGATGTCGAGGGTCTCGGCCTCGTCGAGGACGGAGGCGTACGTCACCAGGTTGGCGCGGACCAGATCACGGATCTCGGCGTACTCGCCGTCGAGGAGCGCGGTGAGGGCGCGGACGTCGACGGCGGGCTGTGCGTAGCCGTGCGGGGAGGGGGCGGTGTCGGTGGACATGCCGCTCTGTTACCCGTCCGTAGATCGATCAAGCGGTGAGCGCCTCGATGCGCCGCAGCGCCTCCTCGCGGGAACCGGCCGTCCCGAGCACGTCGGCGACGCCCGTGATGTCGAACAGCCGCTCGATGGCGCTGCCCCCGGCGACCGCGGGGACGAAGGGCCGCCGCGCCTCGTCGTGCTCGGCCTTCGACCGCAGGACGATGTTGAGCAGGGTGCTGTCGGCGAAGTCGAGTTCACTCAGGTCGAGCAGGGTGGCGTCGGTCCCGGTGTCGGTGCGTGCGCGCGCGAGGACGGCCGTGACGTCGTCCACGTCCTCCAGGTCGATGTCATGGCGCAACGTGACGACGGCCACCCGCTCCCGCAGGGTGAGTTCGATGCTCTCGCTGTTACTGACCATGGCACGACCCTGTCATATGCCCGGGCCTGACAGGAACGGGACGAGTGTGTTCTTCGATACCCGTGTCCCGCGAAAAACCCCTGGTGAAGCGGGTTTTCACGGGTGTGAACGCGCCCCGTGGGAGTGGCCCCACCGCGCGGGTGTGCGGATAGCGGTGCTGGGCAAGCGGAATGGAGCGACAGGGAAACGGCGATGACGTGCTTTCTTTGCACGTGTACAGAGAGAGGACCACGTCTTGATGAGTGCTCCCGGGACACCCGCCCCCGAGCGCACGACGTGTGCGCAGGCGCGGGCGGAGGTGAGCTGGGTCCTGCTGGGAGTGTGCTGCGGACTCCCGCTGGAGCAGGCGCGGCGACTGCACGACGACGCGCTCCTCGTGGCCACCGAGCTGACGTCCAACGCGATCCGGCACGCGGGCGGCACTACCGCCTTCGACGTCGGCCTGCACGGGGACCGCCTCTGGATGAGCGTGAGCGACCGCAGCGTGGAAGTGCCCCGGCGCACGCCCTCGGAGCCGAAGGTGCCGGGCGGGTTCGGCTGGCTGGTGGTGCAGCGGCTCAGCTCGCGCGTCACGGTCGACGTGGGGGACGGCGGCAAGACGATCACCGCCGAACTGCGGCTGCCCGCTGCACCCGATGGGTCAGGCAGCCTGTGACTCGTCGCCGGAGCGCGCCGCGGCAGCGCGCTCCAGAACGGCGTCGGCCGCCATCAGCGCTTCGCGCACGGTCCGGGTCCCGGTGCTCACGCAGAGCGTGTACGTGACGTCGTCGAGCTGCCACTGCAGTTCCTGCGTCGGACGCTCCGAGAAGCGCAACTGCACATCGGCGTAGCGGCTCAGAAGGGTCCGGATGAACATCGGATCGGGATTCAGCACGAAACGCTCCTTGTTCTGTTGTCCGGTGGGGTCGACGGAGTCTCGTCTGCCCGGGATCGGCCCGGACATGCCTCTTCAGGCCACGCTCGCTCGCGTGGCCCGTGTCGAACAGGTCACCTCGTGCTCCGCGCTGCGGGACACGAACCAGACGGAGCAGCAGGCGGCTTCGAGCTCCGCGCCGGCGTCCGCCTCGAACTCGGGCGGCAGGGGGACGAGGGCGGTCCGGCCGACAAGGGGCCGGTGCGGGCTACGGGGGGTCATCTGCGCTCCTCGCGTATCGGCTCGGGATGTGCCGCCCGGTGTGCGGCGGCACCCGAGTGCCCCCGATCCGCCCGCCGACGCCGGTCAACCCTGTGAGCAGCGCAACTCTTCGGCCGACACGGCGTGTCGCCGCGCGCTCAGCGACGGCGCAGCCTGCCGAGCAGCTGGCGCGCCTGCTCCCGCTTGCGCGGATCGGCGGCGGCACGCCGCGCCGACGCGATGGCCCGCTGCCCCTGCGGGGAGCGGCTGTACTGCTTGATGCGGTTGAGGATGCCTGCCATGACGCCTCCCGGATGCCGTCGGATTCCTTGCGGTCGGTTACCCGCTAACCGGGCCGGGACACAGGCGACCGCACCTGCTGGACGTCGTCCTCGTCCCACGCGCTGGTGTCGCGCGGCTCGACGAACAGCTCCTCGTCGCTGGAGCGGCCGCCGCTGATGGCCCGCTGCCGCGCGATCTCCGCGTCGAACTCCAGGCCGAGGAGGATCGCCAGACTGCTCAGCCACAGCCACACGAGGAAGACGATGACGCCGGCCATGGTGCCGTAGGTCTTGTTGTACGAGGCGAACCCGGCCGCGTACAGCGTGAACCCCGCCGAGGCCACCAGCCAGACGAACAGGGCGAGGAAGCCGCCCGGCGTGACCCAGAGCCAGCCGCGCCCCTTCACGTTGGGCGCGGCCCAGTACAGCAGGGCGATCATCAGCACCAACAGCAGCGCGAGCAACGGCCACTTGGCTATCGACCACACGGTCAGCGCGGTGTCCCCGACCCCGAACACGGAGCCGACGCGGCGCGCGATGCCGCCGGTGAAGACCACGACGAGCGCGCTGAGCGTGGCGAGCAGCATCAGCGCGAGCGTGATGCCGAGGCGCAGCGGCAGAATTTTCCACAGCGGACGCCCCTCGGGCACGTGGTAGATCTGGTTGGCCGTCCGCATGAACGCGCCCACGTAGCCGGAGGCCGACCAGACGGCCAGCAGAAGGCCGACGACGGCCATGACCGAGCCGGTGCCCGCGCGCCCCTGCAACTGCTCGACCGCGCGGGTCAGGATCTCCCGCGCGGCGCCGGGGGCCAGCGTCTCCACGTTGTCGAGCACCTTCTGCGTGGCGGACCTGCCGACCACGCCGAGCAGCGACACGAGGACCAGCAGGGCGGGGAAGAGGGAGAGGACGGCGTAGTACGTCAGGCCCGCCGCCCGGTCCGCCAGCTCCTCCTTCTGGAACTCGCGCAGACTGTGCCGCAGCACCTGGCCCCAGGCGTGCCCGGACAGATCGGTGGGTTTGTCGGGTGCCGCTTCCTCCACCTCGGGGGAGGGGCCGTACGCTTCCTCGCGCTCCGCTGGTGCGCTCCGCTGTTCTGACATGGGGTCCGGATGTCCGCCGCGGCCGGATTCAGACCTGCCCGGCCTGTTCGGGCCCCGCCCACACCGGCGTCGGGCCCCACGGCGTCGGACCGGAGCCGTCCGCCCACGCGGTGAGCGCCGCGCCGTCGACGCAGCGGATGCCGCACCCCTCCGCGTACTCGGTGGCCGGCGCGGTGAACTCACTGGTCGTCACCACCACGGCGAGCTGCGCCCCGTGCACCGACCAGCAGGTGCCGCCGAAGCGCTGGAGGTCCTGCGAGCCGACCTTGTTCGTGGGCCCGTACTGCTTGCACTGCACGACGACGCGGCGGCCGTCGGGCGCGGTGGCGAGGACGTCGGCGCCCAGATCGCCCGCGCCGCCCACGACCTGCACGTCCGTGCAGCCGTCCCGTTCGCACAGCGCCGCCACGGCCGCCTCGAAGCCGTCGGGGTCGAGGGCCGTGAAGTCGGGCGCGGGCTCCGGGAGTACGGCGGTGAGACCGTCCCGCGCGGGCGCGACCGCCGCCTCGGACCGCAGCCGCACGGTGTCCCGGTCCTCCGCCGGGGCGGCCGTGCTCTGCGCGGTCAGGGCGGCCTCGGCCAGTTCGCGGTCGGCCTGGGCGGCGCCCGCCCGCGCGGCGCGGCGCAGTTCACGGGTGCGCGGCATGGCGCGGAAGACGACATAGAGGACGGGGACGGCGAGCAGGGCCAGGAGCGTGGCGGGCAGCGGATGCGCCCCCGCCCACGCGGCGAACCGCACGAAGAGCAGGACGGCGGCGCAGACCAGGGCGCCGATCAGGGCGAGGGCGACGAGCGGTCCGAAGAGCCGGTCCGTGGCCCGCGGATGGCCCGCGGCCTGGGCGCGGACCGCGGCGCTCCTGGTTTTCCGTATCGGCACTGGGCCTCCTGCGTCTTGTCACCGATTTCTTGATCGACGTCTGCCCCGACCGGTGCGTTCCATGATCGACGACACCGATCGAGCACCCCAAGTGACGTTTGCCGCGCGCAAGTTGAGCGCCCGTCAGCCAACTGCGTGTCGTAACACCGCCGTTGCGGGGCATTCGGTCGCCGAGGCCGGGGACGCGGAAGGCGCCCGGTGAACGGTCCACAAAAAACGAGCGAACTGTGAAGGTTTGGCCAGGGATTCGCGGGCACGCGGGGTGGAGATCGCTATGACGAACACATCAGATACTTCGAAATCTTCGAACGACGAATCCGACGACACTTCCAGGGAAACCGCCAAGAAGAGCACGGGGACCGGGACACGGACGCGCAAGCGTGCCGCCCCCGAACGCCCCCAGCGCCCCAAGCGCCTGCGGCCGACGGAGGCGCTGCGCGAGGCGCGCGAGCAGCTCACGGAGCTGACCGGCAAGGAGGTCGACTCGGTGGCCTCGTTCCGCGCCACCGACGACGGCTGGCTCCTCGAGGTCGAGGTCCTGGAACTGTCCAGGGTGCCCGACACGATGAGCCTGCTCGCCACCTATGAGGTCGCCCTGGATCACGAGGGGATCCTCACCGGCTACCGGCGCATCAGGCGCTACGAGCGCGGCCGCTCCGACGACCGCCGCTGACCGGCCGGCACCCCGGAAGCGAACGACAGGGAGGAATCGCACATGACAGTCGCAACGACCCAACAGGGCGGCGGAGGCGGCGGCACCAGTGGTCTCTACGACGTCCTCGAGCTGGTGCTCGACCGCGGCCTGGTGATCGACGCGTTCGTCCGCGTCTCGCTGGTCGGCATCGAGATCCTGAAGATCGACATCCGTGTCGTGGTCGCCAGCGTGGACACGTATCTGCGCTTCGCCGAGGCGTGCAACCGCCTCGACCTGGAGACCGGCAGCAAGAAGCCCTCGGGCCTCACGGACATCATGGGCGACACCGTGGAGTCCGGCGCGCGCGGCAAGACCAAGGGCGCGCTGTCCGGTGCCGCCGAAACCATTTCCGACGCGTTCTCGCAGGCCCGCGAGGAGAGCAAGAGCCCGAGCCGGCGCCGCACCTCGTCGAGCCGCCGTAAGGAGGAGCAGGAGTGAGCACGTACGTCTACGGCATCGCCGACGCCGACCACCCGAGCCTGCCGGAGGGCATGGAGGGCATCGGGTCCCCGGCGCTGACCGTCCGGATCGTCAAGGGCGGCGGCCTGGCCGCGATCGTCAGCGACGCGCCCGACAACCTCCGGCCCAAGCGGCGCGACCTGCTCGCCCACCAGAACGTCCTGTCCGAGGCGGGCGGCGGGGGCACCGTCCTGCCCATGCGCTTCGGCAGCGTCGCCGAGGACGACGCCGCGGTCGCCGCCGCCCTGGAGGACCGGGTCTCGCACTACAAGGAGCGGCTCGCCGCGCTGCGCGACCGCGTCGAGTACAACGTCAAGGTCCAGCACGAGGAAGAGGCCGTGCTGCGCACCGTCATGGCGGAGAACGACGACGTACGCGCCCTGGCCCTGCGCAACCGCGACGCCGGCGGCGGCAGCCACGAGGACAAGCTGCAGCTCGGCGAGGCCGTCGCGAAGGCGGTGCAGGCGCGCGAGGCACAGGACGGCGCGATGGTCCGCGCGACGCTCGAACCGCAGGCCGACGCGGTCAGCGAGGGCCCCGAGTCCACGGGCTGGATCACCAACCTCTCCTTCCTCGTGGACCGCGGCTCCTCCGAGCGCCTCCTCGGCGCCATCGAGGAGATCCGGCAGTCCTCGCCCCACCTCGTCTTCCGGGTCAACGGGCCGCTGCCGCCCTACAGCTTCGTGGAGGAGACGCCCGCCACCTCCGTCACCTCGGGGTGAGACCCCCATGGGGCTGCTGAGCGAGGTGCTCCTGCTGCCGCTGGCACCCGTACGGGGCTCCATGTGGGTCCTCGACCAGGTGGTGGCGCAGGCGGAGAACGAGTACTACGACCCCTCGGCCATCCAGGCCCAACTGGCCGCCCTCGAAAAGCAGTTGGACGCGGGCGAGATCGACGAGGAGACGTTCGACCGGATGGAGGACGAACTCCTCGACCGGCTCGAGGCCAGTCGGAACAGACAGACAGGCGCGTGACGCCGGAACACCCCAAGGCGTCACCTCTAGGCGCGTGAAGCCTTACGTGCAGGAACGGACACCCACCATGAACCGAACAGCAGTCGGCCTCGCGGTAGGCGCGGGGTACGTCCTTGGACGTACCAAGAAGATGAAGCTGGCCTTCGCCGTCGGCACCATGGTCGCCGGTAAGAAGCTGCAGCTCAGTCCCAAGGCCGTCATGGACATGGTCCGCACCCAGTTGGACAAGAACCCTCAGTTCCAGGAGCTCGGCGGACAGTTGCGTGACGACTTCCGAGGCGTCGGCAAGGCCGCCACCGGAGCCATCCTCGAACGGCAGATGGAGGGCCTGGCCAACCGGCTGCACAGCAGCACGGCCGGCGTCCGCGACCGCCTCCAGGGCGGTGACGGCGGCCGTGACGAGGCGCGCGACGCCGACGACGGCGCCGACGACCGGGACGACAGCGAGGACCGGGACGACGAGGACCGCGACGCGCGGGACGACCGGGACGAGCAGGACGCGCCCGAACAGGACGAGGAGCGCCCGGCGCCCCGCAAGCGCGCCCCCGCCAAGAAGTCGGCCTCCTCCGGCTCCTCCACGCGCCGCACGTCGGAGCAGGGCGCCCGGACGCGCGGCACGGCCGCCAAGAAGACCGCGAAGAAGACGGCCGGGTCCAAGGCGTCCGGCGCCACCGGCTCCTCCGGCGCCAAGAAGAGCGCCGGGACCGCCCGCCGCTCCTCGCGCACCGCCGCGAAGGGGGGCCGCAGCAATGGCTGAGCAGTCCAAGGCGAACCCGATCAAGGACCTCGCCCACAGCGAGGCGGCCGACCGCCTGAAGGCCGAGGCGCAGGAGTACCTCGCCGCCAAGGCGACCCACCTGCTGACCGGAGTCGGCCGCAAGCTCGGCCAGACCACGAGCAAGCTCAACGACATAGCCGACGGCAACAGCCCCGGCTTCACCAAGATGGCGCTCAACGGCGGCCGCAAGCTCGCCGAGGGCAAGGGCCCCCTGCGCACGGCCGTCGAGACCGGCGCCGGACACCTCAAGGACAACGTGGTCGAAGGGGTGAAGGGCGTCTTCGGCAAGGGCGGCAAGGGCAAGTCCAAGTCCGGCGGCGGACAGAAGCCGACCGTCATCCTGGAGAGCATCGACGTCGGCGTCGACCTGCGCACCGCCTACGACCAGTGGACCCAGTACCAGGAGTTCTCGACCTTCGCGCGCGGCGTCAAGAACGCGAACCGCGCGGACGACGTGACGTCCGACTGGCAGATGAAGATCTTCTGGTCGAGCCGGAGCTGGAAGGCGCACACCACCGAACAGGTGCCGGACCAGCGCATCAGCTGGAGCTCCGAGGGGGCCAAGGGCACCACGAAGGGCGTCGTCACCTTCCACGAGCTGGGCCCGAACCTCACCCGGGTCCTGCTGATCATCGAGTACTACCCGAAGGGCCTCTTCGAGAAGACGGGCAACATCTGGCGCGCCCAGGGCCGCCGCGCCCGCCTCGACCTGAAGAACTTCGCGCGCTTCATCACCCTCAAGGGCGAGGCGACGGACGGCTGGCGCGGTGAGATCCGCGACGGCGAGGTCGTCCGCAGCCACGAGGACGCGGTGGCGGCCGAGGAGGAGGAGAACTCCCGGGACCAGTCCGACGACGACCGGTCCGAGGACGAGCGCCCCGAGGACGACGAGCAGGACGACGAGCACGCCGACGAGCAGGCCGAGGACGAGTACGACGACGACGCCGAGCCCGAGGACTCCGAGCCCGAGGACGAGGCTCCGGAGGACGAGGCCGAGTACGCGGACGAGGAGCCCGAGGAGGAGGCCGAGGACGGCGAGTACCTCGACGAGGACGAGCCCGCGGACGAGGACGGCGAGGCCGACGACGGCGAGTACACCGACGAGGACGCCGAGTACGCGGACGAGGCCCCGGAGGACGAGGCCGAGTACGCCGACGAGGAGCCGGAGGAGGAGGCCGAGTACCTCGACGAGGACGAGCCGGCCGACGAGGAGCCCGGTGCCGACGAGGAGTCCGGCCGGCGTGAGCACGCAGCAGCCCGGAGCCGTTGATGACTACCGCGAGCAGGTTCCCCGACTCCCCCCTCGGCGGGGGGAGTTCGGGGGCCAATCTGGCCGACATCCTGGAGCGGGTGCTCGACAAGGGCATCGTGATCGCGGGTGACATCCGCATCAACCTGCTCGACATCGAGCTGCTCACGATCAAGCTGCGGCTGATCGTCGCCTCCATCGACAAGGCGAAGGAGATGGGCATCGACTGGTGGGAGGACGACCCGGCCCTGTCGTCCGGCGCCCGCCGCAAGGAACTGGCCCGCGAGAACGCCGAGTTGCGGGAGCGCCTCGCCGCCCTGGAGGGCGGCAGCGCGTCCGGCGCGCTCGACACGGCGCGGTCGTCCGGGCACACGGAGCACGACGAGCACAAGGAGCCACAGGAGGAGCCGCGCGATGAGTGAACTGCGGTACGTCTACGCGGTGTGCGGCGCTCTCGAAGCCCCGTTGGCGGCGGACCTGTCCGGCGTCGGCGGGGCCGCGCCGCGCTTGCTGCGGCACGCGGGGCTGACCGCCGTGGTCGGCCATGTGCCGGCCGAGGAGTTCTCCGAGACCGCGCTGCGGCGCAACCTGGAGAACCTCGACTGGCTCGCCGACACCGCCCGTGCCCACCAGGCGGTCATCGCCGCGCTCGCCTCGGTCACCAGCCCGCTGCCGCTGCGCCTCGCGACCGTCTTCCGCGACGACAGCGGGGTGCGCGCCATGCTGGAGACGGAGCAGGAGCGCTTCCGTACGTCGCTGGAGCGCATCCGGGACCGGGTCGAGTGGGGCGTCAAGGTCTTCGTCGAGGACCAGCCGAAGGAGAGCCCCGCGCCCGCCGACAGCGGGACCGGGCCCCGCGAGCGCATCTCCGCGCAGGCGCTCGGCGCCGGTTCCGGCCGTGACTACCTGCGCCGCCGCCGCGCCGAACGCGAGGGCCGCGACCAGATCTGGCGGAAGGCGGAGACCTTCGCCCAGGAACTGCACGACCGGCTCGCGGAGCGCAGCGTGGAGACCCGGGTCCACCCGCCCCAGAACCCGGAACTCGCCAAGACCTCGGGGCGCAACGTCCTCAACGGCGCCTACCTGGTGCCCCGCGCCGAGTCGGAGGCGTTCGTCGAACTCGTCGACGCGACCAAGGACGAGCAACCGGGGCTGCGGGTGGAGTTGACCGGGCCCTGGGCCGCGTACTCCTTCTCCACCCCGCCCGAGGAGCGCGAGGACCCGGCGGAGCCCACGGCCGGAGGTGCGTCATGACCGTCATCGAACGACGCGAGGTCGCCCTCGTCGACCTCCTCGACCGGCTGCTCGCCGGGGGAGTGGTCCTCGCGGGCGACATCACCCTGCGCATCGCCGACGTCGACCTGGTGCGCATCGACCTGAACGCACTGATCAGCTCGGTGAACGAGAACGTGCCATCCCCGTTCGAGGACATGCTGTGAGCGCGCACGACGACAGCCAGGCGCCCGTGGAGAAGACGCGCGGGCGCATCCAGATCGAGCCCGACACCGTCGAACGGGACCTGATGAAGCTGGTCCTGACCATCGTGGAGCTGCTGCGGCAGCTGATGGAGCGCCAGGCGCTGCGCCGCTTCGACACCGGGGACCTGTCCGAGGAGCAGGAGGACCGCATCGGTCTTACCCTGATGCTGCTCGAGGACCGGATGGAGGAGCTGCGCGAGCGCTACGACCTGAAACCCGAGGACCTCAACATCGACCTCGGGCCGCTGGGCCCCCTGCTGCCGCGCTGAGGAGACCGCATGATGTCGGTGGATCTGCTGGGCTTCCTCGGCGTGGTCCTGGTGGCCTATCTCGTGCCGGGCCCCGACTTCCTCGTCGTCGTGCGGTGCGCCGCCGAGAACTCCGCCAAGGGGCGGGCGGCGGCGCTCGGCGCGCAGAGCGGGCTCTGCGTGCACATGGGCGCCGCGGTCGTCGGCCTGTCGGTGATCGCGGCCCGCTCGGCCATGGTCTTCCAGACCATCAAGCTCCTCGGCGCGGCCTACCTGATCTACCTCGGCGTACGGGCGCTGCTCAGCGCGCGCAAGAGCGCGGAGCCCCGCCCGAGCCGCCCCGCGCGCCCCCGTCGGCGTTCGGGGTTCGCCGAGGGCTTCCTGACCAACGTGCTCAACCCGAAGGCGGCGCTCTTCTTCCTCAGCGTCCTGCCGCAGTTCGTGCACGGCGAAGGCTCCACGACCCGGCAGATCCTCTTCCTCGGCACCCTCGACATCGCCGTCGGCCTCGTCTACTGGGGCGTCCTGGTGGCCCTCGCCGCGCGGCTGCGCGCCCTCCTCGCCCGCCCCGCCGTACGCCGCCGCTGGGAACAGCTCACCGGCTGGCTGTTCATCGCGATCGGCGGCGGCGTCGCGGCGTCGTCCTGAGTCCGGCGTCACCCGAACGGCGGGCGTGTTCACGGCCGAACTGGTTACCCGCAGTGCATGGGCAAGCGAACTGATCTCGGTGACGAACATGACGAGCACAGCGGCGCGCAAGCCGGCGCGGAAGGCTTCGGCCCGTCCGAGCAGGTCGAGCGGCGCGCCCCCGACACCCCCACCGACCTGCCCAAGCGGTCCTGGAAGGCGGTGTTCAAAGGCAGCCTGAGCGAGTTCAAGGACGACGAGCTCACCGACCGGGCCGCCGCGCTGACCTACTACGGGGTGCTGTCGCTGTTCCCCGCGCTCCTGGTCCTGGTCTCCCTCCTCGGCATCTCCGGCAAGTCCACCACCGACAAGGTCCTCGACAACCTGCGGCAACTCGCGCCCGGCTCGGTCCGCGACATCATCACGCAGGCGGTGCAGCAGTTGCAGGGCAACGCGGGCACCGGCTCCGTCGTCGCCATCGTCAGCCTGCTCCTCGCGGTGTGGTCGGCCTCGGGCTACGTGGCGGCGTTCATCCGCTCCGCCAACGCGGTCTACGACATGCCGGAGGGCCGCCCCGTGTGGAAGGTCCTGCCGGTCCGCGTGGGTGTGACCGTGGTCCTGATGATCCTGGCCGTGGCCAGCGCCCTGATCGTGGTGTTCACCGGCGGTCTGGCCCGGCGGGCGGGGGACATGCTGGGCGTCGGCGACACCGCGCTGACGGTCTGGTCGATCGCCAAGTGGCCGGTCCTGGTCGTCCTGGTCACGATCATGATCGCGATCCTCTACTGGGCCACCCCGAACGCCAAGGTCAAGGGGTTCCGGTGGATCACACCGGGCAGCGTGCTCGCCCTCCTCGTCTGGATGGTCGCCTCCGCCGCGTTCGCCTTCTACGTCGCCAACTTCGCCTCGTACAACAAGACCTACGGGACGATGGCCGGCGTCATCGTCTTCCTGATCTGGCTCTGGGTCACCAACCTGGCCATCCTGCTGGGCCTGGAGTTCGACGCGGAGACGGCCCGGCAACGGGCGGTCGCGGGCGGCCACCCGCCGGAGGCGGAACCGTACGTCGAGCCGCGCGACACCCGCACTTGGGACGAGCAGGACAAACGCCGGTTGAACGACATCTGACCCGGCGACGGCAGCGCCCCGCGTCTCAGTCCACGTCGATCCCGTAGTCCCGCAACAGCTCCTCGAGGCCGCCCGGGTAGCCCTTGCCGCCGAGGACGAAGTCCCAGTCGCCGTTGGGGCGGCGCCGGAACGAGCCGAGGACGAGGGCCGTCTCGCCGGGGCGGCCGTCGGAGACGTCCAGCTCGCCGAGTTCGGTGAGGTGCGGATCGAGGAGGCGGATCCGGGCGTCGGAGAACCCGGAGAGGTCGGCGTGCGGGTCGGCCTCCGGGTCGATCGCCGCGACGAGCGCGAGGCGGTCGGCGGCGTCCGGCAGAGCGTCGAAGGAGACCCGCAGGGCGGCCTTGTCACGGCCGGAAGGATCGATCTCCTGGACCGAGCCGTCCGGCGTGCCCGGGTTGTTGTAGAAGACGAAGTGGTCGTCGCTCAGGACGCGGTTGCCGGCGCAGACCAGCGCGCAGATGTCCAGGGCGACCGCCCCCGACCAGGACATGCCCAGGACGTTGTAGTCGGCGGGCAGATGACGCGGCTCCGGCGCGGCGGTCGTGGGCCCGTCCGGCGCGGCGCCGTCCCGGGGGCCGAGGCGGCCGCGCAGCCCGTGCCGGTGCAGCAGGTCGACCAACTCCTCGCCGGAGATCAGCTCCAGCGGCTTCCCGTTGGCGAAGGCGTGGGACCCCGGCCCGAACCGCGACGTCGTCACGAGGACGCCCTTGTTGGCCCCGGCGTCCTGCACCGTCCCGAACAGATCGCGCACCGCCGTGGGCGGCACCGTGGCACGGTACCGCTTCACCTGGACGACTATCTTGCCGCCGCGGATCGGGGCGGGATCGAGCGCGTCGACGTCCACGCCCCCGTCGTTCGACCGCTGTGTCGTCACCGCCTGCATGCCCATCGCCCGGAACAGCTCGGCGACGAGGCCCTCGAAGGCGACCGGGTCCATCGTGTACAGGTCTGGTTCGCTGTCGCCGCCATGGCTGACCACGCGGTTGCCGACCTCGTCCGGCCGGCGCGCGGGCCGGACGGCCGTCAGCTGGTCCGGGCGCGCCGAGAGCTGCCCGCGCAGACCGTCGGACAGACAGCTCACGGGGTCGACCTGCGCGAGGTGCAGGCCCTCGAACGCCGCCCGCGTGGCCATCACCGTCGCGAGCACGATCTGCCCGGGCCGGCCGGTCACGGGGTCGTGGTCGTCGACGAACCCGTTCAGCGCGACCGAGTCCAGGGCACCGAGACCGTCGGCGGCGAACAGGTCGTGCAGCGCGAGCAGCACGCACTGCGCGACGACCTCCCGGTACAGCGCCCGCCGCTGGGTCACCGGGCGCGGGCTCTCCTTGTCCTGGTCGAGGGAGGCGACGTACCGCACCGCCTTCGCCTCCGGGACGACCGCGTACCCCGGCAGCTCCCAGTCCAGGACCAACTGTCCCGCGGCCGCGTCGTACGCCGCCGCGACCCGGCGCGGGAAGCCGTCCGGCCAGGCGGTGGAGGAGTACAGCGCGGCGGAGAAGTACTCGACGACGGCCTCGGGCTCCCTGCGCCGGACGCCCTCCACGACCGCCGCCACCCCCGCGTTGTGCCGCCGCACCTCGTCGCGGCGGGCCCCGGCCCACGCCTCGTACTGCTCGCGGTAGGCCGCAAGGTCCTGCCGCCGCCGGGCCTCGGCGGCCTGCGCCATCCGCAGATCATGGTCGTAGCGTGCGCGCGCCTCGGCCTGCGCCTGCGCGCGCCGGTTCGCCGTCCAGCCGCTCTGCGCCTGATAGAGGGCCGGGTCCGGCATCGGCACGGGGTGCGCGAGCGGTCCCGGCGCGAACGGCTCGATCTCCTCGGCGCGCAGCAGCGAATCCGCGTGGAACGCGGGCGCCAGGCAGCCGGCCGCGAGCAGCCCCCGCAACGACGCCACCCGCGCCTCCAGCTCCTCCGTGCGCCGGTGGGCCTCCGCCTGCCGGTACTCCCGGTGGCTCTGCGCGATCCTGCGCTGATGGGCGCGCGCCCGCTGCGCCTCCAGCCTGCGCGCCCTGGCTTCGGCCTCGTACTGGCGCTGCTGCTGCCGCTGCATCTCGGCCCAGACACCGACGACACCGGTGGAGCGACGACTCATGGACGACTCATAGGTAGAAAACCCTCCCCCGCGCACATCACCGCCGACGGACTCAGGCTGCCCCCACAGCCGGACGGTGACCTCTTGACCTTACTCAGCAATCGCGGCCGCGCATATCCACCCGTCACGAACAAGCGGCGGCACACGCACGTGTGTTGAGGTGTGCCGCGCCCCGGTGACGATCACCCCCGCGTACCCTCGACCCCGTGCCCGCTCCTCGTCCGCCCCGCCCGCACCGTGTCGCCGTTCTCGTCAGTGAAGGGGCCAAGCCGCTCGATGTCGGGATTCCGGCGCAGGTGTTCACGGCGCGGGCGAGCATGCCGTACGAGGTAAGGGTGTGCGGGGCCGCGCCGGGGCCCGTGACGGGCGGGGACGGGCTGTCGTACGTCGTGGAGCACGGTCTTGAGGCCCTCGCATGGGCCGACATCGTGTTCGTGCCCGGCTACCGGTTCCCGGACCGGGACGACCCGCCCGCCGCCGTCGTCGCGGCGCTGGGCGAGGCTCACGCGCGGGGTGCGCGGCTCGCCGCCATCTCCACCGGGGCGTTCACGCTCGCCGCGACCGGGCTGCTCGACGGCAGGCGCGCCACCACGCACTGGCACTACACGAAGGCGCTCGCGGCGAGGCACCCGCAGGTGCGGGTCGACGAGAACGTCCTGTTCGTCGACGAGGGCTCCGTGCTGACGTCCGCCGGCGCCGCCTCCGGCATCGACCTGTGTCTGCACATTCTCCGCGGCGACCTGGGCGTGGCCGCCTCGAACCACGCCGCCCGGCGCCTGGTCGCCGCCCCCTACCGCAGCGGCGGCCAGGCCCAGTACGTGCCGCGCAGCGTGCCCGAACCGCTGGGGGAGCGGTTCGCCGCCACCCGCGAGTGGGCGCTGCGGCGGCTCGGCGAGCCCCTCACCTTGGAGGCGCTCGCCGAGCACGCGGCTGTCTCGCCGCGCACGTTCTCGCGGCGCTTCGTCGAGGACACCGGCTACACGCCCATGCAGTGGGTGATGCGGGCCCGGATCGACGTCGCCCGTGAGCTGCTCGAACGGTCGCAGCGCGGCGTCGAGCAGATCGCCGCCGACGTGGGGCTCGGCACCGGCGCCAATCTGCGCCTGCACTTCCAGCGCATCCTCGGGACGACGCCGAGCGAGTACCGCCGCACGTTCGCCCGGGGGGAGTGACCCGCTGGCGGGATACTTGCGGACCATGGCGATCGTGCCGCTGTCCGCGGCGTCCGCCGCGCGCGAGTCTTGAGGCGCCACGAGGGCGAAGAGAGAAGGGACCTCCACCTCATGACGCGTATCGCCATCAACGGGTTCGGCCGCATCGGACGCAACGTGCTGCGCGCGCTGCTCGAACGGGACACCGGCCTCGACGTCGTCGCCGTCAACGACCTCACCGAGCCCGCCGCCCTCGCGCGGCTGCTCGCCTTCGACTCCACGGCCGGGCGCCTCGGCCGCCCGGTCGACGTCGACGGCGACACCCTCGTGGTCGACGGCCGACGCATCAAGGTGCTCGCCGAGCGCGACCCCGCCCACCTGCCCTGGAAGGCCCTGGACGTGGACGTCGTCCTGGAGTCGACCGGCCGCTTCACCTCGGCGAAGGCCGCCCGCGCCCACCTTGACGCGGGCGCGCGCAAGGTGCTCGTCTCGGCGCCCTCGGACGGCGCCGACGTCACGCTCGCGTACGGTGTCAACACGGGCGCCTACGACCCGGAGCTGCACACCGTCGTCTCGAACGCCTCCTGCACCACCAACGCGCTCGCCCCGCTCGCCGCCGTCCTCGACGAACTCGCGGGTATCGAGCACGGGTTCATGACGACGGTGCACGCCTATACGCAGGAGCAGAACCTCCAGGACGGCCCGCACCGCGACGCCCGCCGGGCCCGCGCCGCCGCCGTCAACATCGCGCCGACGACCACGGGCGCCGCCAAGGCGATCGGCCGCGTCCTGCCGAACCTCGACGGCAAGCTGTCCGGCGACTCGATCCGCGTGCCGGTCCCCGTCGGCTCGATCGTCGAGCTGAACACGACCGTCGAGCGGGACGTGACGCGCGAGGACGTGCTCGCCGCCTACCGGTCCGCCGCGCAGGGGGAGTTGGCCGGAATCCTGGAGTACTCGGAGGACGCGCTCGTCTCCTCCGACATCACGGGCAACCCCGCCTCGGCCGTGTTCGACTCCGAGCTGACCCGTGTCGACGGCCGCCACATCAAGGTCGTCGCCTGGTACGACAACGAGTGGGGCTTCTCCAACCGGGTCGTCGACACGCTTCAACTCCTCGCCCGCGCCTGAGAATTGACGCGGTGCCCGGTCGCCTGTTTGTGCGAGCGGATTGCGGCAAACCGTCGACCATGGCTACTCGACGAGACAGCAACGACACCGACAAGAGCACCGACAACACCACGGACAAGGCGAGGACGGCCGCCAAGACGGCGACCAAGGCCGCGTCCGGCACCGCCGCGAAGGCGGAGTCCGCCGGCGCCAAGGCGGGCCGCGCCGCCGAGTCGGCGGGCTCCGGGGCCGCCCGCGCCGCGACCGGCGCCGGCGAGACCGCGGGCCGCGCCGCCCTGAACACGGGCGCCGCCCTGAACACGGCGCGCGAGGGCGTGACGACCGCGGCCACGCAGGTGGCCTCCGTCGCCACCACGGCGTGGACGGTCCTGAAGAACCGCAAGCTGGTCGCGGCGGGCGCCACGGCCGGAGCGACCGCCCTGACCGTCGCCTCCTACGCGGCCGGCCGCCGCGCGGAGCGCAGCAACCAGGGCCCGCTGACCCGGCTCACCGGCGGCCGCGTCTGACCGGCGGCCGTACGGGCGGCCCCGCGTCATCCGCCCGCCTGTCGTGGGGCCGA
This sequence comes from Streptomyces sp. NPDC046939, assembly GCF_040644575.1. Classification (NCBI taxonomy): domain Bacteria; kingdom Bacillati; phylum Actinomycetota; class Actinomycetes; order Kitasatosporales; family Streptomycetaceae; genus Streptomyces; species Streptomyces sp. NPDC046939. Next base: position 23,725 of record NZ_JBEYWV010000038.1, on the reverse strand, counting down.
ACGAGGGACGCCCCGACCGTCATGCGACGGGTATGTGCCGGGCACGCGTGTTGCTGACCGGGTGGTCTTCCCGATTTGCCTATGTTGCGAACGCGCCAACAGGCGCCCCGGAATTGCGCAACCTCGGTGACCCCCGCACAGAACAGCGAGTCGAAGCACATGAATCGCATCAAGTACGCGTCCGTGGCCGGCCTCTCCGCCCTGGCGGTCCTGGCCGGCCCCGCGGCCGAGGCGCTCACCGCCCCGTCCGCCCCGGCGGTCCGGGCCGAGCACCCGTCGATCACCGCGAAGGCGACGACCGGCAGCGTACGGGCGTGGCAGCAGTTCCGCGTCTACGGCACCACCCAGCACCTGCGCGCGGGCACCCGCGTCACGTTGCAGCAGATGCAGGGCAAGGACAAGCGCTGGGTGTCGCTCCCCATCACCATGACGACCAACCACAGCGGCGCCTACAACCTGCGCGTCAAGCTCGGTCTGATCGGGCCCAACTCCCTGCGCATCGTCGGCGGCGGCGCCGTCTCCCCGGTCGTGCACGTCACCGTCCACCGCTGAGACGCCGCCTCCGCAGCCGCTTGCGGACGAGCAGGGGCACGCAGCACAGGGCGAGCAGCGCGCCCGCCGCGCCGAGGTGCCGGGTGAGCCCGGGGCCGGGGTCGGACGGCCGTGGCGCGGCGGCGGGCGCGGCGGCGGCGACAGCCGAATCCGCCAAGCCCCGTGCCGCGGCGCCGTGCTGCGGCCCCGCTCCTTGCGCACGGCGCGGCGGCGCGGTGGCGAAACCCCAGTCGAGCAGGGTGCGGCTCTCCTCGTAGACCGTGTTGAACGACCCCTGCTGCGGATTCATCACCGTCACCAGGATCGTGCGGCCCTTGCGGCTCGCGGCGCTCACCAGAGTGCACCCGGCCCGTGACGTGTAGCCGTTCTTGACGCCGATGAGCCCGGCGTAGGGCGTCACCCCGTGCGACCCCACGAGCAGTCGGTTGGTGTTCTGGATCCCGAAGGCCCTCGGCCCGCCGGACGCCGGGAACCGCGCCCACTTGGTGCCCATGTAGCGCCGGAAGTCCGGGCTCTTGAACCCCTCCCTGGCGATGAGCGCCAGATCGTGCGCGGACGAGTACTGCCCCGGTGTGTCGAAGCCGTCCGGCGACCGCACCTGCGTGTCGCGGGCCCCGATCCTGCGCGCGGTGTCCTGCATCTCGGCGAGGGTGCGCGCCACCCCGCCGTTCATTTGCGCCAGGGTGTGCACGGCGTCGTTCCCGGAGCTGAGGAACACCCCGCGCCACAGGTCCGCGACCGTGTACCGGCCCCCCTCGTCGACACCGACCAGACTGCTGCCCGCCGCGACCCCGGCCAGGTCCCGGTACGTGGCCCGGTGCACGGTGTCCTGGCGCAGCTTCGGCAGCAGCGCCACCGCGAACAGCGTCTTCAGCGTGCTCGCGGGCGGCAGATGCCGGTGCGGCGCCTTCGCCGCGAGGACCTCGCCCGAGTCCGCGTCCATGACCTCCCAGGACAGCGCGGACAGGGACGGCACGGCGGGCGGTGCCGGAGCGGGGGCGTGCGCCGGGGCGGGCCCGGCGACGGCACCCACGGTGACCGCCGCGAGCAGCCCGGACGTCACGAGACGGAGAGATGTCGCCATGCCGGAAACATAAGGAGCGTGACCGGCGGATCGCTCTCCGCTTACGCCACATGGTCCAGGTGCGCCGAACGGGGGAGAGAACTAGCCTTTTCGGGCGAAGGTCCGCCCCCTCGGCAAAGAGCGCGGCGTACGTACGCTGGAGAGACACGACGGTGGAGGTGTGGCGCCATGACGGCTCGTACACGACTGCTGAACCGGCTTCCGCGTGCTTACCGCGACCGGCTGATGACCCTGGCCCAGGAGGTCTCCTTCCCCCAGGATTCCCGCATCTTCGACGAGGGGGACCACGCCGACCGGTTCTGGATCATCAGGACCGGCATGGTCACCCTCGACGTACGGGTCTCCGACCGCACCACCCTGCCCATCGACCCGCTCGGCCCGGGCGACCTGCTCGGCTGGTCCTGGCTCTTCCCGCCCTACGAGTGGGACTTCGGCGCCGAGGCGTTCAGCCCGGTGCGCGCCTACGGGTTCGACGGCGCGGCGGTGCGCGGCCTGTGCGACCTGGAGCCGGCCCTGGGCATGACCCTGCTCCACGGGGTCGCCGAGGTGATGGCGCACCGGCTCGAATCGGCCCGTACGGCACTGGTCGAGGCCCACCGGGTGCACGGCCGCCTCTGACGGAGCACCCGGCGGGCGATGCGGGCGGGTCAGCCCTTGCGGGCCTTGACCTCCTCGGTGAGCTGGGGGACGACGTCGAAGAGGTCGCCGACGACGCCGTAGTCGACCAGGTCGAAGATCGGGGCCTCGGCGTCCTTGTTCACCGCGACGATCGTCTTCGAGGTCTGCATGCCGGCCCGGTGCTGGATGGCGCCGGAGATGCCGTTGGCGATGTACAGCTGCGGCGACACACTCTTGCCGGTCTGGCCGACCTGGTTGGAGTGCGGGTACCAGCCCGCGTCCACCGCCGCCCGGGAGGCGCCGACCGCCGCGCCCAGGGCGTCCGCGAGCGCCTCGATCAGCGCGAAGTTCTCCGCGCCGTTCACACCCCGGCCACCGGAGACCACGATGGCGGCCTCGGTCAGCTCCGGGCGCCCGGTCGACTCGCGCGGCGTGCGGCCGGTGACCTTGGTGCCCTTCGCGGCGTCGGAGAAGGACACCTCCAACGCCTCGACCGCCCCGGCGGCCGGGGCCGCCTCGACGGCGGCGCTGTTGGGCTTGACGGTGATGACCGGGGTGCCGGTGGAGATCCGGGACTTGGTGGTGTAGGAGGCGGCGAACACCGACTGGGTGGCCACCGGGCCCTCCTCGCCGGCCTCCAGGTCGACGGCGTCGGTGATGACACCGGACTTGATCCGCAGCGCGAGGCGGGCGGCGACCTCCTTGCCCTCCGCCGAGGACGGCACCAGGACGGCGGCCGGGGAGAGGGCGGCGACGGCGGCCTGCAGCGCCTCGACCTTCGGCACCACCAGGTAGTCGGCGTACTCGGCGGCCTCGTGGGTCAGCACCCGGGTCGCCCCGTGCTCGGCGAGGGCGGCGGCGGTGTCACCGGCGCCGTTGCCCAGCGCCACCGCGACCGGCTCACCGATCCGGCGGGCCAGCGTCAGCAGCTCCAGGGTGGGCTTGCGGACGGCACCGTCCACGTGATCGACGTAGACCAGAACTTCAGCCATGGATCCCAAAACCTTTCTCAGATGAACTTCTGGCCTGCGAGGAACTCGGCGAGCTGCTTGCCGCCCTCGCCCTCGTCCTGCACGATCGTGCCCGCGGTCCGCGCCGGACGCTCGGAGGCTTCGGAGACCCTGGTCCAGGCACCCTCCAGACCGACTTCCTCGGCCTCGATGTCCAGGTCGGAGAGGTCCCAGGACTGAACCGGCTTCTTCTTCGCCGCCATGATCCCCTTGAACGAGGGGTAGCGGGCCTCACCGGACTGGTCGGTCACCGACACCACCGCGGGCAGCGACGCCTCCAGCTGCTCGGACGCGGTGTCCCCGTCCCGGCGCCCCTTCACGACACCGTCCTCGACCGCGACCTCCGACAGCAGCGTCACCTGCGGCACACCCAGCCGCTCGGCCAGCAGCGCCGGAATGATGCCCATCGTGCCGTCGGTCGAGGCCATACCGGAGACCACCAGGTCGTACCCGGCCTTCTCGATCGCCTTGGCGAGCACCAGCGAGGTACCGATCGCGTCGGTGCCGTGCAGGTCGTCGTCCTCCACGTGGATCGCCTTGTCCGCACCCATCGACAGCGCCTTGCGCAGCGCGTCCTTGGCGTCCTCCGGACCCACGGTCAGGACGGTGATCTCCACGTCGTCATCGGAGTTCTCCGAGATCTGCAGCGCCTGCTCCACCGCGTACTCGTCCAGCTCCGAGAGCAGCCCGTCCACGTCGTCACGGTCGACGGTCAGGTCATCGGCGAAGTGCCGGTCGCCGGTGGCGTCGGGCACGTACTTCACGGTGACAACGATCCTCAAGCTCACGCCGGCTCTCCTCGCGCGCAGGACATCCTAGGGCTCGTACGAGGGACTCATGACGAGGAACTCGTGACGAGGGACTCGTACACGCGCCAACGTATGGCACTCAGTTCCCTCTGTAAAGGTACGTAGTGCCAAATGAGCCCGCTCGGTGTTACGTTCCCGGCATGAGCGAGGCGCGCGAGGCCAACGGGTCACAGAAGAAGGCACCCATGCGGGAGGTGCTGGCCGAGGCGGCGTTCCAGTTGTTCCTCGAGCGCGGGTACGAGCGGACGACCGTGGACGACATCGTGGCGCGGGCCGGCGTCGGGCGGCGCTCGTTCTTCCGGTACTTCCCGTCCAAGGAGGACGCCGTCTTCCCGGACCACGAGAGCTGCCTGGCCGACATGACCGCCTACCTGGACGCCGCGAGCCCGCAGCGCGACGCCGTCGAGGTGGTGTGCGGGGCCGCGCGCCTCGTCCTGCGGATGTACGCCGCGAACCCCGAATTCTCCGTCCAGCGTTACCGGTTGACTCGCGAGGTGCCGGGTCTGCGCACCTACGAGCTCTCCGTCGTACGGCGCTACGAGCGCACCCTCGCCGGTTACCTCGCCGGACGCTGGGCGGGCGCCGCGGACGGCACGCTGCGCGCCGAGGTCGTGGCGGCGTCGGTGGTGGCCGCGCACAACAACGGGCTGCGCGCCTGGCTGCGGTCGGGCGGCGAGGGCGACGCCGAGGTGGCCGTCGACCACGCCCTCGACCTCGTGCGGCGGGTGTGGGGCGAGGGGGCGGCCGCGCGCCCCGCGCCCACGGCCCCGGACCAGGGCGACGAGGAGGTCGTGGTCATGGTCGCCGCCAAGGGCGCCCCCATGTGGCGCGTCATCCAGCAGGTCGAAGCGGCGCTGCGGGAGGGCTGAGAGCGGCCCGGGGCCGTACGGATGGTACTTGGTGTCTTTACGGGCGGCACTGAGTGTCATACGCTGCGAAGGCGCCGGGGCGGCAGCCCGGCGCGCGGCGGACGAGCGCGGGGAGACCGAGTGATGTCAGCGACAACCGGGATGTCCAGGGCCGGCGGCAGCGGCGTCATGACGCCGGCGGACGAGGCCGGGACGACGGGCTTCGTCCATCAGCGGTGCCGGTGGTGCGGCACCGCGTCCTTCCGGCGGCTGCTCTGTCCGGTCTGCGCGTCGAGCGAACTGACGACGCAGGTCAGCGCGGGTCCGGGCATCGTGGTGCAGACCCGGGTCGTCCACCGGGGCTCCGGGGCGGCGCGCAACGAGTCGCTGGTGCGCTTCCCCGAGGACTTCGTCGTGCCGTGCCGGATCGTGGGCACGGCGCCGCACATGGTGTGGGTGGGGGCCGAGGTGCGCCCGGCGCGCGGGGTCCACGCCGGTGCCGACTCCGGGGAAGTCCTCTTCGAGCTGTGCGAACCGGTCGGCGACGACGACAGGTTCTGAGGCGCGCGCACGTGTCCGCGCACGGTTCGGGCGGCGCCGAACTGTTCCGGCCCTAGCGTCGGGGCCATGACGCCGTACACCTCCTTCGCCCGCCTGCACGACGGGCCCGCACCCCTGCTGCTGCCCAACGCCTGGGACCACGCCTCAGCCGCCGCCCTCGCGGCGCGGGGCTTCGAGGCGGTCGGCACCACCAGCCTCGGTGTCGCCGCTGCCGCCGGGCTGCCGGACGGGGCGGCGGCGACCCGCGACGCCACCGTCGCCCTGGCCCGCGTGCTCGGCAAGGGCGGCGGTGAGCGCGGCTTCCTCTTCACCGTCGACGCGGAGGGCGGCTTCAGCGACGACGTACGGGATGTCGTGGCGCTCGCCCGCACCCTGCGCGAGGCGGGCGCGGCCGGCGTCAACCTGGAGGACGGCCGCGCCGACGGCACCCTCGCCCCGGCGGAGCTGCACGCCGAGAAGATCGCCGCCGTGAAGGCCGCCGTGCCCGAGCTGTTCGTGAACGCGCGCACCGACACGTACTGGCTGGGCCGCGACACGGCGGACACCCGGGACCGCCTCGCGGCCTACGAACAGGCGGGCGCGGACGGGGTGTTCGTGCCGGGCCTGGCGGACCCGGGGCGGATCGCCGAGCTGGCGGCGGCCTGTGCGACGCCGCTCAACGTCCTCCACGACCCGGCCGGCCCTTCCCTCGCCGAACTGGGCGCGCTCGGCGTCCGCCGGGTCAGCCTCGGCTCGCTCCTCTACCGCAGGGCCCTGGCCGCCGCCGTGGCCACCGCGACGGCCCTCAGGGACGGGCGCCGCGCGGACGGCATCGCGGAGGTCCCAACCTACGCCGAGGTGCAGGGCCTGATCGCCCCGGGCGCTTAACCGGCCGCCTCCTCCTCGATCCGGTCGAACTGCGCACCCATCGCCGCCGCCAGCGCCTGCGCCCCCGACAGCGGGCGGACCATCACCATGAAGTCGTCGATCAGGCCGTCCTCGTTCACGTGCAGGAAGTCGCAGCCGGTGACCGTCCGCTCGCCGACCCGCGCCTCGAAGACCAGCGCGTGGTCCCGGCCGTCAGAGCCCGTGAACTCCCTTACGTAGCGGAAGTCCTCGAAGACGCGGGTGACGCCGCGCAGGATCGCGGCGGTGATCGCCTTGCCCGCGTACGGCTTGAAGACGACGGGGCTGGTGAAGACCACGTCCTCGGCCAGCAGGTCCTCGACGGCCGTCAGGTCGCCCTTCTCCACGGCGGTACGGAAGGCGTGCATGGCCCCCACCTCATCCCTCTAGACACCAATAGACAACTAATTGACTAGGTGCGGATGAGAATAATCGCCGGACTGTAGGGTGTCCATATGTCTCTCAAGTACGCCGTCCTGGCCGCCCTGTTGGAGGGCGAGGCGTCCGGGTACGACCTGGCGAAGATCTTCGACGTCTCGGTGTCGAACTTCTGGGCCGCGACGCCGCAGCAGCTCTACCGGGAGCTGGACAAGCTCGCCGCCGAGGGACTGGTCGACGCGCGCGTGGTGCCGCAGGAACGCAGGCCCAACAAGCGGATGTTCACCTTGTCGGAGGCGGGCCGGGCCGACCTCGCCGCCTTCACGGCGCGGCAGCCCAAGCCGATGGCGATGCGCGACGAGCTGATGGTGAAGGTGCAGGCCGCGGACGTCGGCGACCTCGACGCGGTCCGCGCCCACGTGGAGGAGCGCATGGCGTGGGCGCACGGCAAGCTCGCCCGCTACGAGCGGGTGCGCCGCCACCTGCTCGGCGGTGTCGACGAGGACACGTTCCTCGCCGAGGGGGAGCGGGTCGGCCCGTACCTGACGCTGCTCGGCGGCATCGCGCTGGAGGAGGAGTACCTGCGCTGGGGCCGGCGCGTCCTCGACGTGCTGGAGCGACGCCGTGCCGTCGCCGGGAAGGACGCGTAGGGACGCGACGGTTGCCGGGGCTGGTCCTCCAGGTGAAGCGTGCGCGAGGATGGAGGCATGACCGCGGCCCAGCGCGCCATGACCGAACTCGGGACATGGCCGAACCTGGTGAGTGGCCCGCCCCGGTGCTCGGTTGGGCACGCTTTCGGCGCTGAGGGCCACGAACTCGTCCATTTCCACGCCGACGACAGCGCAGATCTGTATCTCACGTCGACGGCGGTCGAGCGACTGCTTCCGCAACTGCGGCACAGCAGCGCCATCCGCGTCCAGCCGGGCGCCTCCTGGATCACCGTGCTCCTGGAGTGCGACACGGACGTGGAGCTGCTGCTCAGCCTGGTGAGCCTCGCCCTGAAGGAACACGACGCGCACGCGTGCCCCTCGCCGCCGTGCGACTGGGAACGCCCCCGCGCCTCCTGAGCCACGGCCTCCGACCGTCGGGCCGGCCGCGATATCGCCCTGGGCGAAGCCCGTTCACCGCCCGGGGCGCCCGTCCTAACCTGGGCCGATGAGCACTCACGAGACCTCGAGGCCCCGTCCCGTCCGCGCGCAGGAGCCGCTGTGGCGGCACGTCGTCGGGGACGTGCTGCGGCGACGCCGCCGGGCCCAGGGGCGGACGTTGCAGGACGTGGCCGACGTCGCGGGGATCTCCATGGCCTACCTCTCCGAGGTGGAGCGGGGCCGCAAGGAGGCGTCCTCGGAGATGCTCGCCGCCGCCGCGGGCGCGCTCGGCCTCGGCCTCGCCGACGTACTGGCGCTCGCGCAGGGCGAGTTGGCGCGGGCCGCCCGCCGCCGTCGGCCCGTGTCGGTCGTCGCGGTCACATCGCTCGGCTCGACGGCCCCTGCCGCGGCGCGCGGCCAGGGCGGCCGTGGCCCGGTGTGCCTGGCGGCGTGACCCGGGCCCTATGAGTCGCCACCGGCTGCTCCGAGATGGCGTACGAGCACGGGTACGTGGCTGTGCTCGACGTCCTTGACCCCGGTCGCCAGGGTGACGAGACCCGGAGCGCAGCTCCGTGGACGGCGCGATCTCCTTGAGCCACTCGTCGACGGCGGCCCGCTCCTTGGAGACGCCCCGCCGCCACAGGCGGTCGACCAGCGACCGGGTGCCGCCGGGCGCGCGGGCCGGCGTGTGTCACCCGTTCGGCCCCGTCCCGGTGGCAGGTGCCGGGCGGTGGTGCGAACAGTCGGACATGACCCACGCACCGCACGACCAGCAGAGTCAGTACCGTGGCCACAGCACCGGGGACGAGCGGACCCACCGTCCGGAGGGGCCGCTCGGCAGACTCGCCGCCGCCGCGTGGCAGGCGGTCCTGCTCGCGGGCGTCGCCGCACTGATCCTGGGCGTCCTCGTCCTCGTATGGCCGGGCGCCTCCCTGTGGGCCGCCGGGATCCTCTTCGGCGTCTACCTCGTGGTCAGCGGCGTCTTCCAGCTCGTGACGGCGGTGGGGACGCATGTGACGACCGGGCTGCGTGTGATGGCGTTCATCAGCGGCGCCGTCTCGGTCCTGCTCGGTCTGTTCTGCTTCCGCGGCGCGATGCAGTCGATCCTGCTGCTCGCCCTGTGGATCGGCATCGGCTGGCTGTTCCGCGGGATCACGCAGACCGCCGCGGCGGCCTCCGACCCGGCGATGCCCGCGCGCGGCTGGCAGATCTTCCTCGGGATCGTCAGCGCGATGGCGGGCATCGTGCTCATCGTGTCGCCGTTCGAGTCCGTCGCCGTCCTCACCCTGGTCGGCGGCTGCTGGCTGGTGGCGATGGGCGTCGTGGAGATCGTGGAGGCGTTCCTGCTGCGCGGCCGGGCGAAGAGGCTGCCCCACGGAGTCTGAGGCAGCCCGCCCGTCCGCGCCCCGCGTCAGACGCCCACGGCCTCCTCCAGCTCCTCCTCGGCGGCGGCCTCCTCGACCGGCGCGGCGGGGGCAAGCTGCCGTCCGCGCCGCCGCTCGGCGATCCCCGCGATGCCGAGCACGACCGCGCCCACGGCGAGCCAGGCCACCAGGGTCCACACGTGGCGGCCCAGGCCGTAGTGGTCGAAGTAGAGGAGGCTGCGGGCGCCCTCGACGAAGCCCGCGCCGTTCCAGAAGGCGTGCAGGGTGGCGAAGAAGCCGTTCTGCATCTCGGGGCGGAAGACACCGCCGGAGCTCGTGAAGTTGAGCATCACGAACAGCACCATGACGGCGAGCGTCGTCCAGCGCTTGAGGAAGGTGTGCAGGCCGACGCCGATCAGCAGGATGCCCGCGGAGTACAGCCACGCCATGCCGAACACGCCCCACAGATGGGTGTGGGCGAGGTGGAAGACGGGCCCCGCGAACGCCGCGCCGAGCAGGCCGACCACCGCGGAGACGCCGACCGCGAGGAGCGCCCGCGCCCGCATCCGCAGCGCGGCGCCCGCACCGCCGAGGACGGCGACCGAGGCGTAGGAGCCGATGCTCACCGCGACGAGCAGGAAGAACAGGCCCTGCCCCGTCGGGTCGTCGGAGACGGTCGGCGCCACGTCGGTCACCTTGAGCGGCTCACCCTGCTGAGCGGCGACCGGCGTGAAGATCTTCTGGACGACGGAGACGGTGGTGTCGGACCCGGCCGAGGCCACGATCAGCTCCGGCGCCTTCTCGCTCAGGACGTACGCGCCGTCGACGTGCCGCGTCCTGAGCTGGTCGACCGCCTCGGCGCGGGTGGCGAGCGTGCGCACGTCGAGGGCGTCGCCCGCCTTGTCCTTCACGGTCTGCGCGAAGACCTTCGCCTCGGGGCCGGAGCCGACGACGGCCACCGGCAGATGGTGCGGCTCGGGCGCGGCGAAGGCGCCGAGGTAGGCGAGGCCCATGCCGACGCACATCAGGAGCGGCGTCAGCAGATGGGTCAGGACGTGGCGCAGCGCCGCTCGCTGGTCGGCGGGCATGAGCAGGACCTCCGTAGGTGGGATTCATGGGTTGGCGTATACAACTCCCAAGCAAGTTGTACTGTACAACCACATGCTCGGAGTGCACCCATGGGCAGGGGTGTGACGCTCCACACCGCCGGGGCGGGATCAGGCCGGTCGCGGCAGCGGGCGGTCCTCGAAGCGCGGGGCGGGGTAGGGGGAGACGCCCTCGTCGTCGGTCTCATGCACCCGCAGGCGGTCCCGCAGGGCCTGGATGCGCAGACTCGTCTCGTACAGATAGCGGACCTTCGTCCGCATCACCCACGGCTCCACGGGCTTCACGACGTAGTCGGCGACCCCCAGCTCGAACGCCTTGACCGCGAGCGCGGGGTCCTGGCCCGCGCCCGTGATCATCATGATCGGGATGTCCTGGGTCTGCTCCAGGCGCGTCATGTAGTGGGCCACCTCGAAGCCGCTGACGTCGGGCATCAGCACGTCGAGGAGGACCACCGCTATGCCGCCGCGCAGGACCGCCTTCAACGCGTCGTCCCCGTTGCCCGCGCGGTCCAGCGGGTAGCGGAGCGGGGCGAGGGCGCTCTCCATCGCGAAGAGCGTGTCCTCGCGGTCGTCGACGACCAGGATCTTGGGCCGTTCAGCGGTGGGCATCGCCGGGTGCCTCCCCTCGTCGGCACGGACAGCATATGCCCGTACGCGCGCGGCGGAAGGGGCTCTCAATCCTCTCCGCGCACCAGATTCCAGTCGTTCTCGCGCTCGGTGTCGGGTTCGGCGGCGTCGCGTCCGTCGCGGCGGGCCGGGCGGCACGTGCGCACAGCGCCCCTGACCTCGTGCTTCGTCTCGTCGGGGTGGGGGGAGGGCGGTCGGGCGGTCATGAGTGGGCCTCTTTTCGGACAGATGGCGGACGATTCGGCTCGTAGACGGCTGTACAGACGGGCGGCTTGCGGCAGCCCGGCGGCATCGACGGTCGAGCGGCATATGCCCGGCCGCGGTCAGCTCGCCTTCGGCTTCGCCAGATGCCGCCCGTCACTGCGCAACGAGAAGGGGTGCCCGGCCGGATCCGCGTACAGCCGCGACGCCGTACGGCCGCCGTTGCCGCGGGTCTGCAGCGGACGGGCGCCGAGTCCGACGATCTGCCGCTCGACGTCGTCCAGGTGCTCCTCGGCCACCAGCAGGTCCAGATGGGCCTGCTGGGAGTCGTCGGGGCGCGGCCAGCTCGCGGGGGCCGCGTTGAGGTCGCGGCGGAACGCGAGGCGCGTGCCGTTCGCGCCGACGAGCTCGATCCGGTTGCCACCGGCCGGCGAGCGGACCTCACCGTCGAGGAGCACCCGGTAGAACTCGCACAGCTCCTCCGGCTCCGCGCAGTCGAAGACCAGCACCGCCGCTTCCACGTGGCTCATCGGACCTCCCCGGTCTCGCTCTCCGTCGCCTCGCGAGTACCCCTGGACGCATGTCCGAATCGTCGGCCCCGGCGGCTCACTCGCGTACGCGCTGCGGGATGTCGACCACGTCGAGGAAGACCTGGTCCGCCTCCGGCCAGCGCTCCTGGATGGCCTTCTTGATGCGCTCGCTGACCAGTTCGAGGTGTTCGCTGTCGATGCCCGGGGTCAGGTCGACGCGGGCGGCGACGAGCGTGGAGTCCATGCCGAGCTGCATGGTGTGCAGCGCCGCGACGTAGTCGATCTCCGGCTGCGACTCCAGGAGTTCGAGGATGCCCTCGCGCAGCTCGGGGTCGACGGCCTCGCCGATCAACTGCTCGCGGGCGCTCTTGCCGAGCCCGTAGGCCACGTAGACGAGGAGCGCGCCGATGGCCAGGGACGCCGAGCCCTCCCAGACGACATCGCCCGTGACCATGTGGAGCACCATGCCGCCGGCGGCGAGGAGCACACCGAGCACGGCCGTGCTGTCCTCGGCGAGGACGGTGCGCAGCGCCGGGTCGGAGCCGATGCCCTTGCCGGGCTGGGCGCGGACCTGGAGGATCGCCCGGACCAGGGAGGCGCCCTCGGCGAGCAGCGCGACACCGAGCACGATCAGCCCGGCGACGTAGCCGCTGTGCGACTCCTCCGTCGCCGGTCCCGTCAGCGCCTCGAAGCCCTGGAAGAAGGAGAAGCAGCCGCCCATCACGAAGATGCCGACCGCGGCGAGCAGCGACCAGAAGAACCGCTCCTTGCCGTAGCCGAACGGGTGCCGGCGGTCCGCGGGGCGGCGGCTGCGGTGCAGCGCCGCGAGGAGGAACACCTCGTTCAGGCTGTCGGCCACCGAGTGGGCCGCCTCCGAGAGGAGGGCGGGCGAGGCCGCTATGACACCGCCGACCGCCTTGGCGACGGCGATGAGCAGATTCGCGGCGAGCGCCACCAGAACCGTGAGCCGGGTCTTGCGGTCCTCCTGCGCACCGGACTTCTCGGGGTCGGTCACGTGTCAACTCACAGGGTGTGAAGGGTGGTCACCGGACGTGTGCGGCGGGCCGGGGACCGGCGGTCCGTGCCGCGCGCCGTACCCCGTCCCCGGTAACCGGCACCCCGCGCGGTAAACCCTCGTGGACCGGCGGGAAACCGGTGCCTACAGGTCGAGTTGGCAGGTGCGGGAGTGATGCGTCGGTACGTAGCCGAGCGCGTCGTTCACGGCGCGCATCGGCCGGTTGCCGTCCGCGGTGTCCGTGACGAGAGCGGTCAGGCCCGGGTGGCGTGCGCGGACGCGCAGGATCTGGTCCGCCTTCATCCAGCGGGCCAGCCCGTTGCCCCGATGCCGCGGCAGCACCCCGGTGCCGTAGTGCTGCGCGTCGCCCTCGCGGGAGCCCGGTATGACCAGCTCGGTGAAGCCGGCCACGGAGCCGTCGCGCTCGTCGATCGCGGCGACGGTGTGCAGCAGGTCGCCACGGTCCGCGACGGCCTGGGCGACGGCCCGTACCCGTTCCACGTCCCAGACGACCCGCCCGTGGTCGGCGTCGTCCATCGGCATGTCGTCCATGGCCCGGCGCGCGGCGGCGAAGGACTCCGCCAGGTCGGCCGGGACCGCGCCGTCCCATTCGACCAGCCGGTAGCCGGGGTGCGGGCGCCCGGCCACCTCGGTGAGCGCCGCGAGGTCGGCGTCGGCGAGCACCAGACGCGCGTGGGTGAGCCGGAGCACCTGCCTGAAGTCCCGTGCGGCGAGGAAGAGTTCGCCGGGGGAGCCCGCGTCCGCGTCGGCGAGCATCGTGCGGCGGCCGTCCGCGCGAGCCGCCCCGGCCGCTGCCGCGAGCAGCTCCGTGCCGATGCCCGCGCGCCGCTCGGCCGGGTGCACCCGGAGCGTCAGCTCGGCCAGGTGCCGCTGCCCGTCGCGGTCGAACAGGCGCAGGAACGCCGTGCCGACCGGGTTGTCGTCCGCGTCTCGCGCCAGCCAGACGAGGCGGCGCGTACCGGCGGCGGCGTGCGGGTCGGTGAGCGGCGTCAACCGCGCGCGGCCGCGCGACACGTGGGACAAGAGCACTCCAGTGAGAGGGAAGGGGGCCGAGCGCCGGGGGCGCGCGGCTGTGAGAAGCGCGCCGAAAGTACCCCTGTGCGCCGCCCGTCGCAAAGGAATTACCAGGTCTCGCGGGGTCGGGCCGGTTTGGCCCCGGGCGATCCGGCTACCCGGCGCGGACGCAGACGTTTCCTGGAAAGGAGCCGGGCCGGTGACCCCCCTGGCGAAGCAGTCGCACCTCCGCGCCGCGACCACCGAGGCCGCAGACCCCGCCCCGATGACCGAACCGCCGAAGGACACCCTCGTCCGCTTCCTGGAGAGCCGCTTCGCCTGCGCCCAGGCCTGCACCGAGTGCGCCCGCGCCAGCGCCCTGCGCGTCAGCTTCCTCGAACCCGGACCGCTCGCGCCTCCGCTCCAGGGCGGCCCCGCACGCCGCGCGACGGCCCAGGACGCCGCGCGCGAGGGGCAGCGCCACGATCTGCGCCGCTCGCTGCTGCTGTGCGTGGAGGTCTGCGACGCCACCTGCCGGCTGCTCTCGGAGGAGACGCACCAGGACGAGTACGGGCTGCGGCTCCAGGTCGAATGGTGCCGTGCCGTCGCCCTGGAGTGCGCGCACGCCTGCGACGGCGTCCCCGACGCCGCGGACTGCGCCGAGCAGTGCCGCGCGTGCGCCCGCGCCTGCACCGACTTCCTGGCCGTGCTGGGCTGACCGACGAGGCCGTACCGGGCCGGGCATTCCCAATTTCTGGAACGGGTTCTACTGTGTGCGCCGACACCGGCCGGTCGACCGCCAGGAGGGGCCGTGCACCTCGCCTACACGCCCGAGCAACAGCAGCTCCGCACCGAACTGCGCGCCTACTTCGCCGACCTCGTCCCCGATCACGCGTACGCCCGCCACGCGGAACCCGCCGCCCAGAAGCGCTTCTACCGCGAGACCGTCCGCCGCCTCGGCGCGGACGGCTGGCTCGGGGTCGGCTGGCCGAAGGAGTACGGCGGGCGCGGCCTCACCCCGATCGAGCAGTTCGTCTTCTTCGACGAGGCGGCCCAGGCGGGCGTCCCGCTGCCGCTCATGGCGCTCAACACCGTCGGCCCGACGCTCATGCGGTACGGCACCGACGAACAGAAGGAGTTCTTCCTGCCGCGCATCCTCTCCGGCGAGATCGACTTCGCCATCGGCTACAGCGAACCGGACGCGGGCACCGACCTCGCGGCCCTGAGGACACGCGCCGTCCGCGACGGCGACACCTATGTCGTCAACGGCCAGAAGATCTGGACCACCAACGGCGACACCGCCGACTACGTCTGGCTCGCCGTCCGCACCGACCCCGCCGCCCCGCCGCACAAGGGCATCACCATGCTGCTCGTGCCGACCTCCGACCCCGGCTACTCCTGCACCCTCATCACCACGCTCGCCTCGCACGACACCACGGCGAGCTACTACGAGAACGTCCGCGTCCCCGTCTCGCGCCGCGTCGGCGAGGAGAACGAGGGCTGGCGCCTGATCACCAACCAGCTCAACCACGAACGCGTCACCCTCGCCGCCCACGGCACCATGGCGATCCGCGCCCTGCACGACGTCCAGCGCTGGGCCATGGAGACCAAGCTCGCCGACGGCCGCCGCGTCATCGACCTCGGCTGGGTCCGCACACGCCTCGCGCGGACCCACACCCGGC
This sequence comes from Streptomyces sp. NPDC046939, assembly GCF_040644575.1. Taxonomy (NCBI): domain Bacteria; kingdom Bacillati; phylum Actinomycetota; class Actinomycetes; order Kitasatosporales; family Streptomycetaceae; genus Streptomyces; species Streptomyces sp. NPDC046939. The sequence continues at coordinate 8,353 of NZ_JBEYWV010000038.1, read as the reverse complement.
TCGACGCGCTGAAACTCCTCAACTGGCGGATGGTCAGCGCCCTCCAGGACTCCACGCTCACCCCGCAGGACGCCTCCGCCGTCAAGGTCTACGGCTCCGAGGCGCGCCGCGACGCGTACGCCTGGCTGATGGAGGTCGTCGGGGCGGCGGGCGCGCTGAAGGAGGGCAGCGCCGGGGCGGTCCTCCACGGCGAACTGGAGCGCGGCTACCGCTCGGCGGTCATCTTCACCTTCGGCGGCGGCAACAACGAGATCCAGCGCGAGATCATCTCCTGGATCGGCCTCGGAATGCCCCGCGTGCGCCGCTGACAGCCGCTGTCCCGCACACTTGAGGGAGCGGGAACAGCGACGACAGGAGGCGCGGGTGACGGAGGCGGACGCGGCGGACCCGGGCCTCTTCGGCCCCGGCTCGGTCACCTGGCAGACGCACGCCGACCCCATGATGTGGGTGGCCGGCATCAGGGCCCTGTACCTCCAGGCCCTGCACCCGCGCGCCGTGCGCGGCGTCCTGCAGAACTCCGACTTCCGGCGCGACGCCTGGGGGCGCCTCCTGCGCACCGCGAGCTTCGTCGGCACGACGACGTACGGGACCACGGAGGCGGCCGAGAAGGCGGGCGCGCGCGTCCGCAAGATCCACCGCATGCTGTCGGCCACCGACCCGGAGACCGGCGAACGCTACGGCGTCGACGAACCCGCGCTGCTCCTGTGGGTGCACTGCGCCGAGATCGACTCCTACCTGCACATCGCCCGGCGCTCCGGCCTGCCGCTCACCGACGCCCACGCCGACCGCTACATCGCCGAACACCGCACCAGCGCCCGCCTCGTCGGCCTCGATCCGGCCGAAGTGCCGTCCAGCCGGGCGGAGTTGGCGGCCTACTTCGCCTCCGTGCGGCCCGAACTCGCAGTCGGCCCCGACGCCCGTGTCGTCGACGACTTCCTTCAGCGCCCGCCCACCCACCCCCTCCTCGTCCCCGCCCGCGACCTGCTGTGGCGGCGCGTCGCGAACCTCGCCTACGCCTCGCTCCCGCCCTACGCCCACGAGCTGTACGGCCGGGCGGCCCCCGACCCCGCCGTCGTCACCCGCCGCCTGCGCGCCACCGGCACCGCGCTGCGCGCCGTCCCCGCCCGCCTGCGCTGGCAACTGCCCCCGAAACACATCCTGCGGGCCATGGCTCGACTGGGCCCCCACACCCGCCCGGCCCCGTTCAAAGTCGGCACCCGCGTGCCCATACTGGACCGGGGGGCCGCGCGGCGAGGCGACGGGGGCGACAGCGGGACATGCCAGAGCTGGAGGCAAGCGGGAACCACACCCTGATCCACGGGCGCTACCGGCTGCTCGACCGGATCGGCCGGGGCGGGATGGGCGAGGTGTGGCGCGCCCGCGACGAGTCGCTCGGCCGCCACGTCGCCGTCAAGTGCCTCAAGCCGCTCACGCCCCAGCGCGACCAGTCCTTCACCACCGTGCTGCGGGAACGCTTCCGCCGCGAGGCACGGGTCGCGGCGGCGCTCCAGCACCGCGGCATCACCGTCGTGCACGACTTCGGCGAGTACGAGGGAGTCCTGTACCTGGTGATGGAGCTGCTGGAGGGCAAGAACCTCAGCCAGCTCCTGGAGGACAACCGCCGCCACCCGCTGCCCGTGGACGACGTCGTCGACATGGCCGAGCAGATCGCCGCCGCCCTCGCCTACACCCACGAACAGGGCATCGTGCACCGGGACCTCAAACCCGCCAACATCGTGCGCCTCGCCGACGGCACGCTGAAGATCTGCGACTTCGGCATCGCCCGGCTCGGCGCCGACATCGGCTTCACCGCCCGCCTCACCGGCACCGGCATCGCCATGGGCACCCCGCACTACATGTCACCGGAGCAGATCGGCGGCGCCCACGTCGACCAGCGCAGCGACCTGTACTCCCTCGGCTGCGTGCTGTACGAGATCGCCACCGGCGCCCCGCCGTTCGACCTCGAGGACGCCTGGGCCGTGCTCGTCGGCCACCGCGACACCCCGCCCGCACCGCCCCGCCGCCACCGCCCCGACCTGCCCGCCTACGTGGAACGCATCATCCTCGACCTGCTCGCCAAGAACCCCGAGCAACGTCCGCACGACGCACGGGAGCTGGGCCGCCGCATCGCCACCGGACGCACCGCGCGCGGCGCCTACGTGCCCACGGTCCGCACCGCGCAGGTGACCCCGCACCCCGACACCCAGATCGTCACCGCACAGCCCCTCGCCCGCGAGCCGCGCCTGCCGTCGTGGACCCGGGGCATGACCACGGGCCACAAGGCCGCCGGCGGCGCGGGCCCGCCCCCCGCCCCGCCCGACCCGGCGGCCGGTCTCGCCGGGGAGTGGATCCCGCGCCCCACCACGGAGGTGGGCCTCCCGCCGCCCGGACCCGCCGAACGGCCCACCCCGGCACCGGAGTTGATCGCCACCCTCCTCTCCCGGCACCACGCGGGCCTCAGCCTCGGCCGCCTCGGCCGCTGGGCGGAGGCCGGAGAGGTGCACCGCGCCGTCGCCGCCGAACGCGAGCACGCCCTCGGCCCGGACCACCCCGACACCCTCGCCAGCCACTACGAGGTCGCCCTCGCCCTCAGCCGCACCGGCCGCGCCGCCGACGCGCTGCGCACCTACCGGCGCGTCGTCGAGGGCCGCGAGCGCGTCCTCGGCCCCGACCACCCGGACACCCTCGGCGCCCGCCAGGAGGTGGCGTACGTCCTCGGCAAACTGGGCCGCCACCTGGAGGCCCACCAGGTGTACACCTCCGTCCTCGCGGCCCGGGAGCGGGTGATGGGCGCCGACCACCCCGACACCCTGCGCTGCCGCCACAACCTCGCCTTCAACCTCAGCCGCCTCGGCCGCCTGGAGGACTCGTACCGCATGGCGAAGGAGGTCGCCGATGCGCGCGCCCGCGTCCTCGGCCCCGACCACCCCGACACGCTCGTCACCCGCTGCGAAGTCGGCTACACACTCGGCCAGTTGGGGCGCTGGAGCGAGGCGCTGCACACCTACCGCGAGGTCGCCCGGGCCCGGGAGCGGGCGCTCGGCCCCGACCACCCCGACACCCTCGCCGCGCGGTACGAGGTCGGCATCGGCCTCGGCCGGCTCGGCCGCAGCGCGGAGGCGCTCGCGCTCTACCGCGACCTCGTCGACGACCGCACCCGGGTCAGCGGCCCCACCGACCCCGAGACCCTGCGCGCCCGCCACGGTCTCGGCGTCAACCTCGGCCGCCTGTCCCGCTGGGAGGAGGCGCTCGCCGAGGCCCGCGACGTCTGCGCGATCCGCGAGCGCGTCCTCGGCCCCGACCACCCCGACACCCTCGTGAGCCACCGGGAGGTCGCGGTCGGGCTCGGCTGGCTCGGGCGCTGGCGGGACGCGCTCGTCGCGTACCGGACCGTGGCCGCGGGGCGCGAACGGGTCCTGGGCGCGGCCCACCCCGACACGCTGGCCGCCCGCACCGACGAGGCGCACTGCCTGGAGCAGCTCGGCCGGGGCACGGAGGCGCTGGAGCTGTACCGTCGAGTCGCCGCGTCGCGTCAGCGGGGCCACGCGCGCGGCTGAGCGCACGGTCCCCGCCCGGGAACGAAGGGGCCGTCTTGGACCGGCACGCACACCCCGATGTCGTCATCGTCGGCGGGGGCCACAACGGCCTCGTCGCCGCCGCCTACCTCGCCCGCGCGGGCCGCACCGTCACCGTGCTCGAACGCTTGCCCGCCACCGGCGGCGCCGCCGTCTCCACCCGCCCCTTCACCGGCGTGGACGCCCGTCTCTCCCGCTACTCCTACCTCGTCAGCCTCCTCCCGAAGAAGATCGTCGCCGACCTCGGGCTCGACTTCGCCGTGCGGCGGCGGACCGTCTCCTCGTACACGCCGACGGTCCGCGCCGGCCGTCCGACCGGGCTCCTGGTCGGCGGTGGCGAGGACCGTACGCGCGAGGCGTTCGCCCGTCTCACGGGCGGCGAGCGCGAGTACGAGGCGTGGTCCGCGTTCTACGCGATGACGCGGCACGTCGCCGAACGGGTCTTCCCCACGCTCACCGAACCGCTCCCGAGCCGCGCCGCACTGCGCGCACGCGTCGGGGACGAGGAGGCGTGGCGGCTGCTGTTCGAGGAACCGATCGGCGTCGGCATCGAGGAGCGCTTCTCGGACGACCTGGTGCGCGGCGTCGTCCTCACCGACGCGCTGATCGGCACGTTCGCGGACGCCCACGACCCGGCGCTCACCCAGAACCGCTGCTTCCTCTACCACGTGATCGGCAACGGCACCGGCGACTGGGACGTGCCCGTCGGCGGCATGGGCGCGCTCACCGACGCCCTCGCCGCCACGGCCCGCGCGGCGGGCGCCCGTCTCGTCACCGGCCACGAGGTGACCCGCGTCGAGACGGACGGCCGACGCGCGGAGGTCACCTACAGGACGCAGGACGGGGAAGGCACGATCGCCGCCTCCCACGTCCTCGTCAACGCCTCGCCCCAGGACCTCGCCCGCCTCCTCGGCACCACGCCGCCCGCACCCGCCGAAGGCGCCCAGCTCAAGGTCAACATGGTGCTCAAGCGGCTGCCACGGCTGAAGGACACCTCCGTCGACCCGCGCGAGGCGTTCGCCGGGACGTTCCACGTCGCCGAGGGGTACGAGGAGCTGGCGGCGGCCCACGCGCAGGCGGCGGCCGGATCGCTGCCCTCCGCGCCGCCCTCGGAGATCTACTGCCACTCCCTGACGGACCCGACGATCCTCGCCCCCGGCCTCGCCGCGAGCGGCCACCACACCCTCACCCTCTTCGGCCTGCACACCCCCGCGCGCCTGTTCGCCGAGGACAACGAGCGTGCGCGCGCCGCCCTGCTGAAGGCGACCCTGGCCGAGCTGGACCGCCACCTCGCCGAACCGCTCGCCGACTGCCTCGCCGAGGACGCCGAGGGCCGCCCCTGCATCGAGGCGAAGACCCCGCTCGACCTCGAACGCGACCTGCGCCTGCCCGGCGGCCACATCTTCCACGGCGCCCTGTCCTTCCCGTACGCGGAGGAGGAGGGCGCCGACCGCTGGGGCGTGGCGACGGAGTACGCGAACGTGCTGCTGTGCGGCGCGGGCGCGGTGCGCGGCGGCGGGGTCAGCGGCGTCGCCGGGCACAACGCCGCCATGGCGGTGCTCGGCCGCTGACCCCGGCGCACGCCGGACGTCAGTCCTCGGAGGCCGTCCAGCCGACCGCCTCGATACGGGAGGAGTCGGCCGGGCGCGCCTCGTCGAAGGCGACGGCCCGCCGTCCGTCGGTGACCCGTACGCCGTCCACGTACACCCCGCGCCCCACGTACAGCTGGTCCGTCGTGTACCGCCACCGCACGCGCGTGGACGCGGCGGCGAAGCCGCCGAGGTCCGCGGTGAGACGGTGCCAGGTGCGGCCCGACCAGCCGTCCGCCGTGCCCTTCGGGTGTGCCTCGTCGCGGCCGGTGGTGAAGGGGAGCGGTTTCCAGGAGGCGCCGCCGTCCGTCGAGACCTCCAGGAACAGGAGGTCGGAGCGCGGCTCGGTGTCCCACCACAGGGAGCAGGTGAGGCGGGCGTCGGGGGAGGTGAGGCGCAGGTCGGGCAGGGTCAGGGTGGCCGTTGTGGCGTTCGCCATGCCGGAGAACCAGGCCGTGCGGCCATGGGCGGGACGCACGGCGACGGCGCGCGCCAGGTTGTTGCCCGCGGCGACCCGGGGAGCGGAGCCGGACCGCCAGGTGCGCACGGGGTGCACGGAGTTGCCGAGGACGATGAGGAACGAGTCGGTCGTCGGGTCGAGGACGATCGACGTGCCGGTGAACCCGGTGTGCCCGGCGGTGCGCGGGGTCGCCATCGCGCCCATGTACCAGTGCTGGTAGAGCTCGAAGCCGAGGCCGTGCTCGTCACCGGGGAAGGCCGTGTTGAAGTCAGTGAACATCAGCTCCACCGACTTCTCGGAGAGGATGCGGGCGCCGCCGTAGACACCCCCGTTGAGGAGCGTCCGGCCGAGGACCGCGAGGTCCCACGCGCTGGAGAACACGCCCGCGTGGCCCGCGACACCGCCGAGCCCGTACGCGTTCTCGTCGTGCACCTCGCCCCAGACGAGACCCCGGTCGAGGCCCGACCAGGGCGCCCGCGCGTCCTCCGTCGCCGCGATCCTGGGCTTCCAGGAGGCGGGCGGGTTGTAGCGGGTGCGGTCCATGCCGAGCGGCCGGGTGATCCGCTCGCGCAGCAGGACGTCGAGGGTCTTGCCGGTGAGCTTCTCCAGGACCAACTGGAGCGAGATGAGGTTGAGGTCGGAGTAGAGATAGGTGGTGCCGGGCGGGTTGAGCAGGGCCTCGTTCCAGATGAGACGGAGCTGTCCCTCGCGCGTGGACTCCTTGTAGAGCGGGATCCAGGACCGGAAGCCGGAGGTGTGCGTGAGGAGTTGGCGCACGGTCACGTCCTGCTTGCCCGCGCCCGCGAAGTCCGGCAGATACGCGGCGACCTTCCCTTCGAGGTCCAGGTGGCCGCGCTCGATCTCCTGCACGGCGAGGATCGACGTGAACAGCTTCGACACCGACGCCAGGTCGAAGACGGTGTCCCCGGCCATGTCGATCTGCCGCTCGGCCGGGAGCTCGACGCCGGTGTCGGTGGCCTCGTCGTAACGCGCGTAGCGGACCGCCTTGCCGATCGGCTGGTGCAGGGCGACGGTGCCGCCGCGCCCCGCGAGCAGCACGGCGCCCGCGTACCAGGGGTGCTTGGGGGAGGGGCCGAGGAACTTCTCGGCGTCGGAGACCAGTTGCCGCAGGTGCCCGGCGAGCAGGCCCGCGCGCCCGGGGGAGCCGTGGCGCAGGGTGGGGCGCGCCTTCTTCCCGGGGGCGGCCGACGCGGGCCCCGCCGGGAAGGGGGCCAGGGCGAGGGCACCGCCCAAGGCGAGGCCCGCTCCGCCCAGTTGGCGCCGGGTGAGGCCGCTGCGTGCTCTGTCCCGGTCCGGTGCGTTCATGAGCAGCCTCCTGAAAGTATCTTTCGGGATCTCGATGGACGGATGAAACTTTCATGTCAGTCCTGCCTCGTGTCAACCACCGCGAACCGCGTACGCGGAGCGGCGTTATCTGACGCTGCATCAGAAAACCTCTTCCGTCGTCCGGTCCGCTGCGGCATCCTGCGCGCATGCAGACGGAGCTGAGCAAGAGACTGGGGATCGAGCACGCCGTCTTCGGCTTCACCCCGTTCCCCGCGGTGGCCGCCGCCATCAGCAGGGCCGGGGGCCTCGGCGTGCTCGGCGCGGTCCGCTACACCGCCCCCGACGACCTCGCCCGCGACCTCGACTGGCTGCACGCGCACGCCGGCGGGCGTCCCTACGGGCTCGACGTCGTCATGCCCGCGAAGAAGGTCGAGGGCGTCACCGAGGCGGACGTCGAGGCGATGATCCCCGAAGGGCACCGGCAGTTCGTCCGGGACACCCTCGCCAAGCACGGCGTGCCCGAACTCGCCGAGGGAGAGGCGGCCGGCTGGCGCATCACCGGCTGGATGGAACAGGTGGCGCGCGGCCAGCTGGACGTCGCCTTCGACCATCCCGTCGCCCTCCTCGCCAACGCGCTCGGGTCGCCCCCGGCGGACGTCGTCGCCCGCGCCCACCGGCACGGCGTGCTCGTCGCCGCGCTCGCGGGCAGCGCGCGGCACGCCCGCAAGCACGCGGACGCGGGGATCGACATCGTCGTGGCCCAGGGGTACGAGGCCGGGGGCCACACCGGGGAGATCGCGTCGATGGTCCTGACCCCGGAGGTCGTCGAGGCGGTCTCGCCGCTCCCGGTGCTCGCCGCGGGCGGGATCGGGAGCGGGCAGCAGGCGGCTGCGGCGTTCGCGCTCGGGGCGCAGGGGGTCTGGCTCGGCTCCGTCTGGCTGACCACCACCGAGGCGGACCTCAGCTCTCCCGCCCTGACCCGGAAACTCCTGGCCGCGGGGTCCGGCGACACGGTGCGCTCGCGCGCGCTCACCGGGAAGCCGGCGCGGCAGTTGCGCACGGAGTGGACGGACGCGTGGGACGACCCCGCCGGGCCCGGGGCCCTGCCGATGCCCTTGCAGGGGCTGCTCGTCGCCGAGGCCGTGTCCCGGATCCAGAAGTACGAGGTCGAGCCGTTGCTCGGCACGCCTGTGGGGCAGATCGTGGGCCGGATGAACGCGGAGCGCAGCGTCCAGGCCGTCTTCGATGAACTGACCCGGGGCTTCGAACAGGCGCTCACCTGCTTGAACCGGATCGCCGGATCGCCGTAGAGGTGCGTGACGTGGGCGAGTGCGGGTGGGGTGTGGCTGGTCGCGCAGTTCCCCGCGCCCCTGGAGGCATGCGGCTCCGCCGCGCCTCCCCCTGCCCCGCGCCCCTGAGATGGCGCACGAAGTGCGCATCTC